>DQCL01000260.1:0-5616 GCA_003533975.1 Octadecabacter sp.
TGGCGGCGGCGACGGTGGAGAGGCCGTAGGGGATGCTGGCCCGGTCAGCGGCGCGGGCGAGGTGGCATTCGGCGTCGGGCCAGATCAGGCCGGACATGCCCAGTGGCGACATGCCGAAGGGCAGGGGCATCTTCTGACCAAGAAGCTCTATGCTGAGATCGGGGGTGAATTCACCATGCAGGATTGAAGGCATGAGGCCCACACGGTCAAGCGCCGCGCGGTTGCGGTGTTTGGTGGCCTCGGTGCCGGTGGCGGAATCGAGGTACTCCCAAACGAACTTGGGCAAGCGTTTGCGGGCGCGGTCGCGCAGGTCGGAAAGGGCGGGGTAGGTCGCATGTAAATCCATGCGCGCATTTGTGCGACCAGCCGGGGGATTGTCCAGAGAGACAGGGCTATTGCGCGGCGCAATAGCGTTGCTTTCTGGCTAGGTGCCTGTTCGACCTTATTTTTGTGCGGCCTTGTTACTGCCTGTAGCCGCTGCGGGCGAGAGGCGGGGCTTGGATGGGTTTGCCTGTGGGCGGCGTGGTCAGGTTGCCTGCCAAATCAACCAGCGCAGAGATAGCCGCTTCGACTTCGCCGCCGTCGCGATCTTCTTCGCATTCAAGGTCAATCAGATGCACGCCCGCTGCGGGTTCAGCATCAAGACGCTCTTGGGCGATGCCGCGTAGCTCTTGCATGGTGCTGTCAATCGCGCGGCAGAGACCGGCCAGCATCCCGGCAGAGCCGGTGAGTTTGGCCGGATCGATCAAGCCTTTTTCGGCGGCGTCGAGCACGCTGGAGATTTGTTCGAGTTTGAACGACGAGGTCGCCGCGAAATAGCGGACGTCCTCAAAGGCGAGCGTATCACGGTTGTCGCGTTGCACACGTTCGACCACGATGGCGCTGCCGACAACCCGATCCGCGCCCTTGAGGGTTTGGATGTGGTGCAAGGTCGTGTCCCAAATGAGCGGGCCACGCGGCATATGCAGCATCTCGCGGTAGCGGATTTGCGACGCCTCTGACACGCAGCGGGCGTAGCGTTGGTTGACCGCCTCGGCTTCTTCATGGGGCATGAAGTCATGCAGTGGGCGGTGGACTACGTCGGACATCACCATGCCGCTATGGGCCTCATGCGCCGCGTTGAGCGCCAGCAGTTCAAAGTGGCCGCTGTCTGGGTTCAGTTCGGCAACAAACATCGGCAGTTTGAACCGATCAAGTTCTCGGCGCAGTACCGAAGTGTCATCGTTTCTGAACATGAGCGGTTCCTCTGGCTGGTGTGGTCATTGAGGGGTCACCTTGATTGGAAAGGACTATCAAGGAGTAAACATTTGAGCCTCTTCTAAAATTCGAAGTGTCTTTTGCGCTGGGCGCGGGGCGCTGCGGCGGAAAACGGCAACCTGTGCGGGAAGTCATGGAACATTTGTGGAACGTCTCTTTATCTCATATCGCGGACGCGCTAGGTTACGGGCATGAGTGATTTCGATGAAATGGACGCCTTCGAGGGCGCATCTTTGTCCGCCCGTGCCATGGCGGCGCGCCCGCAGCCTTATCTGGAGGGGTTGAACCCCGCCCAGCGTGCGGCGGTGGAGACCATGGACGGCCCTGTGCTGATGCTGGCGGGGGCTGGCACCGGCAAGACGCGGGCGCTGACGGCGCGAATCGTGCATCTGCTGAACACCGGGCGGGCGCGGCCCAATGAGGTGCTGGCGGTGACCTTTACCAACAAGGCCGCGCGCGAGATGAAGAACCGCGTGGGGCAGATGCTGGGCCAACAGGTCGAGGGGATGCCGTGGCTGGGCACCTTTCACGCGATCTGCGTCAAGCTGCTGCGGCGGCATGCGGAACTGGTGGGGCTGAAGAGCAATTTCACGATTTTGGATACGGATGATCAGTTGCGGCTGTTGAAACAGTTGGTGGCGGCGGAAGGCATCGACGACAAGCGCTGGCCCGCGCGGATGCTGGCGGGCATCATCGACGGTTGGAAGAACCGCGCGCTGACGCCGGATAAGATCCCGAGCGCGGATGCGGGGGCCTATAACCACCGTGGGGCGGAGATTTACGCGCAGTATCAGAAGCGGTTGATCGAGCTGAATGCCACCGATTTTGGCGATCTGCTGCTGCATATGGTGACGATCTTTCAGACGCACCCGGACGTGCTGGCGCAGTATCAACGCTGGTTCAAATACATCCTAGTTGACGAGTATCAGGATACCAACGTGGCGCAGTATTTGTGGCTGCGTTTGCTGGCGCAGGGGCATAAGAACATCTGCTGTGTGGGCGATGATGATCAGTCCATCTACGGGTGGCGCGGGGCGGAAGTCGGTAACATTTTGCGGTTCGAAAAGGACTTTCCGGGCGCGCATGTGGTGCGGCTTGAGCAGAATTACCGATCAACAGGGCATATATTGGGGGCTGCGGCGGGTGTCATTGACGCTAACAAGAAGCGCCTTGGTAAAACGCTTTTCACGGCGGGTGAAGACGGCGAACAGGTGCGCCTGATTGGGCATTGGGACGGCGAGGAAGAAGCGCGTTGGATCGGCGAGGAGATCGAATCCATGCAACGTGGCACCCGCGGTTTGGATCCGATCCCGTTGAATTCGATGGCGATTTTGGTGCGGGCATCCCATCAAATGCGGGCGTTCGAAGATCGCTTTCTGACGATTGGCTTACCCTACCGTGTCATTGGCGGGCCGCGCTTTTACGAACGTTTGGAAGTGCGCGATGCGATGGCGTATTTCCGGCTTGCTGTGTCACAGGATGACGACCTCGCGTTTGAGCGGATCGTGAACACGCCCAAGCGCGGGCTTGGGGACAAAGCGGTCCAGATGATCCAGATGACCGCACGCTCGAATGGGGTGAACTTGGTCGAAGGTGCGCGGATCTGCGTTGAAGGCGGGTTGATCAAGGGCAAGGGCGGCAATGCTTTGCGGGAACTGGTTCAGGGGTTGGACCGTTGGCACCAACAACTGCGCGACGAGGCGGATACGCATATCGAGCTTGCCGAGATGATTTTGGATGAGTCCGGCTACACCGGTCATTGGCAAAATATGAAAACGCCGGAGGCTCCGGGGCGGTTAGAGAACCTCAAAGAACTTGTGAACGCGTTAGAAAATTTCGAAAACCTGCAAGGTTTTCTGGAACACGTCAGCCTGATTATGGATAACGCCAAGGAGGACGAGGGCGACATGGTCACGATCATGACGCTACACGGTGCCAAGGGCCTTGAGTTTCCAGCCGTGTTCCTTCCCGGTTGGGAAGATGGCATTTTTCCATCCCAGCGCAGCATGGATGAAAGCGGGCTTAAGGGCCTCGAGGAAGAACGTCGTTTGGCCTACGTGGGTATCACGCGGGCAGAGCGCCACTGCACGATCTCGTTCGTATCCAACCGTTTAATTTTTGGTCGCTGGCAGTCCCAAATGCCGAGCCGCTTTATTGATGAGCTTCCCGAAGAGCATGTCGAGGTTCTTACGCCGCCTGGGTTGTATGGTGGCAACTTTGGCGCGGCGGGCATGGCAGCGCAGGCGAATCCGGCCAGCGAGGGCCTGGCGTCTGATTTGCATGAGCGCGTGGCCAGTGCGGATGTCTATAATTCCCCCGGATGGCGGCGCCTGCAGCAACGCAGCCAACAACGCCCTGTAAGCCAGTCCAAAGAAGCCCGCGGAATGACCATTGATTTGTCCGCGACATCGTCCTTCACCACCGGTGAGCGGGTGTTTCACCAAAAGTTCGGCTATGGTGAGGTGATGGAAATAGAGGGCGATAAGCTCGTGATCGAGTTTGATAAGGCTGGTGAAAAGAAGGTGGTTGGGAAGTTCATCGTCAGTGCGGACAAAGCCAATGATGTGCCGTTTTGACGGAACACAACAGGCGTTAAACCGATGCTTTTAGGGCGGCAAAGCGGTGTTAGGACGCGCTGCTCATTATCACGCAGGACCTACGAGATTAGGAAACACCACCGGTATTAGCGTCGCGACAAGAAGCAAGGCCATGATGATGTTAAAGCTGCGCAAGCGTACTGGCGAGGTCAGGAAGCGGCGCATTTGCTGGCCCAGTATTGTCCAAATAGATATTGACGGAAAGCTGACCGCGAAAAACGTAAAAACGACTATTCCTACGGCCCAAAGTGAACGCGTGCCGTCCGCATCCGTTGCAAAGCGCGTGATCGCATAGGCTGCCATGCTCCAGGCTTTCGGGTTTACCCATTGGAACGCGGCCGCTTGTAGGAATGTTAGCGGCTTGCCACCCGCCTGCGGTACATCCGGCAGTTTCGGTGCAGAGGTTGCGATTTTGTAAGCCAGCCAAAGAAGATAGGCGATGGAGGCGATTTTTAAGGCTCTGTCGACGGCAGGGAAGGCGTCAAACACCTGCATCAATCCCAAGCCCACCAGCGCGATCATGAATGGGAACCCAAGCGTGATCCCCAGCATATGCGGTAACGTGCGCCGCAATCCGAAGTTCGCACCAGATGTCATCAACATCGCATTGTTCGGCCCCGGTGTGACGGTCCCGACAAAGGCAAAGCTGGCAAGGGCAAGGAATGTTTCTAAGCTCATTGGGTGACTTTATGCGGTTTTGAACACAATTAAATTGCCAAGTTGCATACTTTTGGATTATTAGATCAATTAATGACTAATATTGATCCAATTAGTGCGCGAATATTGCGCGCGCTTCGTGAAGACGGGCGAATAAGCAACCTCGCTTTGGCGGATTTGGTTGGCCTGTCGCCGTCGGCCTGTTTGCGCCGCGTGCAAGACCTTGAGCGTCGCGGTGTCATCAAAGGATACCGCGCAAGGTTGGACCCAGCGCAAACGGGGCAGGACTATGTTGTTTATGTTGCTGTTGGGCTCTCGGAACACTCAAAAGCGGCGCAAGAAGGATTCGAAAGGGCCATCATGGGCTTTTCAGAAGTCACCGAATGCCACAACATTGCTGGCGCATTCGAATATTTTCTGCGGGTGGAAACGGCAAATTTGACCGATTACAAAACTTTCCACACAGACAAACTCGGCACTGTGCCGCACGTGCGGTCTATCACCAGCTATATGGTTATGGGGTCGCCGAAAGACACACGGTCTTAAGCCTGTAAGCCCCCCCCCTTAAACGAAAAAGCGACGAGCCCGGGAGGAGGGAACTCGTCGCTTATTTTGTGACCAACTCGTGGGAGGACGGTTGGTCGATCATTTTGTCGTATCAAGTGCGGCGATGTCAGGGAGGAGGAAGACATCGCCGCGTCTTGATCGCAGCGCCCGTTCCCCGGGAGGAGGAGGTGGGCGCGATCACGGGGCAACTTTCTGGGAGGAAGAGAAAGCCCCGATTCCGGTAATTATTATGCGTCGTAGGCCGCTTTGTGAGCGATGGATCTGATTGCCGTTGGATGCATGCCGAGGTCGGCCAGATCACGCTTGGACAAGGACTGAAGCTCAGCCAATGTTGTGCGGTAAACGCGGTATTGTGCGTAGCGTGCTGCAAGTGTGTCGCGCAGCGCTGCGATGTTTGAGAACACAGATGCGTTGCCGATGCGAACGTCAGTAATATGTGCCATGTCTTAGTCTCTTTTCAGTGTTGGGCCCGTTTGCCGGACCGTCGGTTGGGACGCCGTATTGCGTCTTCGAGATTGAAAATAGACAATTGCTGCAG
>DQCL01000260.1:5692-7382 GCA_003533975.1 Octadecabacter sp.
GGGTTAACTTTCAACCTTCGCAATAGATCAGCGCTGTTGTCTCTTTCTTGGAGGGGCTAAGAAAGCTGCAGCAAATATCGGGTGAATGCATGGCGCAAACAAAAGAAACGATTCTGGCAGCTTTGGGCACAATTGGCCTTCCTGATGGCGGCGATTTGGTCTCACGAGATATGATCCGCGCACTATCGGTCGACGGTGGCGTCGTGCGTTTTGTTATAGAGGCGCCGGATGCGGCAACGGCAGGACGCATGGAGCCGATCCGTCAGGCGGCCGAAATGATCGTTTCGAAGATGGATAGCATTGATACTGTATCTGTCGTTTTGACCGCCCACAGCGGTGGCCCCTCAAAGCAGCCGCCACCGCCTGCAGATAAAACACCACCAAACCTTACGATCGGGCGTCACCCGACGCCGCAAGCTGGTCCTGAAGGCATCCCGGGCGTTGCACGTATTATTGCTGTGGGGTCTGGTAAGGGCGGCGTGGGGAAATCGACTGTCTCTAGTAACCTTGCCGTCGCACTTGCCAAACAGGGCCGCAAGGTCGGCCTGTTGGATGCCGATATATATGGCCCAAGCCAGCCACGCATGATGGGCACCAACAAACGCCCTGCATCACCGGACGGCAAAACAATTATTCCACTGCAAGCACACGGCGTGACGTTGATGTCCATTGGCCTGATGCTGGACCCCGCAAAGGCCGTTGTTTGGCGCGGCCCTATGTTAATGGGGGCGCTTCAACAGATGTTAACACAGGTTGAATGGGGAGAGTTGGATGTCCTTTTGGTCGATCTGCCACCCGGAACCGGTGATGTTCAGCTTACGCTGTGTCAGAAAACCAACCTGACGGGCGCTATTGTGGTGTCCACGCCCCAAGACGTGGCCCTTCTGGATGCACGCAAAGCGATTGATATGTTCAACACGCTCAAAACCCCTGTGCTGGGGCTGATCGAAAATATGTCTACATATATATGCCCTGAGTGCGGACATGAGGCGCATCTGTTCGGGCATGGCGGCGTTGAGGCTGAAGCCGAAACCATTGGCGCACCATTCCTTGGTGCGCTCCCCCTTGATCTGGACACACGGTTGGCTGGCGATGCGGGCACGCCCATCGCTGCAGGTGAGGGGCCAATGGCGCAGGCCTATGCTGTTCTCGCCAAACGTCTAATCGATGGCGGCATGGGCTGATGATCCGACGCGCGAATGAAGCGGACTGGCCCGCAATATGGGACATGCTGCGCCCTGTGTTCCGAGCCGGCGAAACCTATGCCGTTGCACGCGACATTGACGAAGCGACGGCACGAGCCATGTGGATGGACGCGCCAGCGGCGACGTTTGTGGCGGAAGACGCAGAGATTCTGGGCACATACTATATAAAGACAAACCACCAAGGCGGTGGCGCACATGTTTGTAACTGTGGCTATGTTACTTCGGTAGCAGCACAGGGCAGGGGTATTGCCCGCGCGATGTGTGAACACTCCCAATCAGAAGCGCGTGACCTTGGGTATCGGGCGATGCAGTTCAATATGGTGTTGGCTTCAAACGCAGGCGCTGTGCGTCTTTGGCAAAAGCTGGGCTATGACATCGTTGGCACGCTTCCGTTGGCTTTCGATCATCCAGCGCAGGGCATGGTTGACGGCCATGTGATGTGGAAAGCGCTTTAAGCGACGATATGGGAAATCATGGGCGAGGCC
>DQCL01000335.1 GCA_003533975.1 Octadecabacter sp.
CATCGACGCCAACGGTATCGTGTCTGTTGCAGCATCCGATAAGGGTACTGGCAAAGAACAGAAGATCACAATCCAAGCGTCTGGTGGCCTGTCCGATGAAGACATCGAACAAATGGTTCGCGATGCGGAAGATAACGCCGAGGCCGATAAGGATCGCAAGGAACTGGTCGAAGCCAAAAACCAAGCGGAAAGCCTGATCCACTCGACAGAAAAGTCGATGGAAGAACATGCCGACAAGGTTGACCCAACCACGATCGAAGCCATTGAATTGTCCATCGCGGCACTCAAGGACGATCTGGAAGGCGAAGACGCTGGCAAGATCAAGTCCGGTATCCAGAACGTCACTGAATCAGCAATGAAGCTGGGTGAGGCGATCTACAAAGCCGCACAAGAAGAAGCTGGCGAAGCCGAGCCTGAAGCAACTGCTGCCGACGAAGACATCGTCGACGCAGACTTCGAAGATCTCGACGACGACAAGCGCGGATAAACTTTGGTGAACTTGCAGGACCGGCCCTAGTCGGGCCGGTTCTGTGCTTCCCAAGGGGGAAAATCTGTCATGGCAAAACGCGATTATTATGACGTTCTAGGTATCTCCAAAGGTGCAAGCGCCGACGAGATCAAGAAGGGCTATCGCCAAAAGGCGAAAGAACTCCACCCGGATCGCAACACCGACAACCCAGATGCGGAAAGCCAGTTCAAAGAGGCTGGCGAAGCTTATGAAGTGTTGAAAGACGCTGACAAGAAAGCCGCTTATGACCGCTATGGTCACGCTGCGTTTGAAGGTGGCATGGGGGGCGGCGGTCGTCCCGGAGGAATGGGCGGCCAAGGTGACTTTGGCTCTGCATTCTCCGACATCTTTGACGACCTGTTTGGCAACATGGGCGGCGGACGTGGCGGCGGGCAATCACGCGCTGCCCGCGGCAACGACCTGCGCTACAACCTGCGCGTAACATTGGAAGAAGCTTTCGCCGGCTTGCAAAAAACGATCACCGTTCCAACTGCATCTAGCTGCGAATCCTGCAACGGGACCGGCGCTGAAGGAGGCTCCGAGCCTCAAACTTGCCCGACCTGTTCCGGCATGGGAAAAGTCCGCGCACAGCAAGGTTTCTTCACTGTCGAACGAACCTGCCCAACTTGTAATGGCATGGGTCAAACGATCAAAAATCCTTGCCACGAATGCCACGGACAAGGCCGCGTTGAAAAAGAGAAATCGCTCTCTGTCAACATCCCAGCCGGCGTTGAAACCGGCACGCGCATTCGCCTTGCTGGCGAAGGCGAAGCAGGTATGCGCGGCGGCCCAACGGGCGACCTCTATATTTTCATTGAAGTCCGTGAACACGATCTGTTCGAACGCGAAGCCAACCACCTATTCTGCCGTGTGCCTGTTTCTATGGCGAAGGCGGCGCTTGGTGGTGACATTGAGGTTCCGACCATCGACGGCGGCCGATCCCGCGTGAAAATTCCAGCTGGATCTCAATCTGGTCGCCAGATGCGCCTACGCGCCAAAGGCATGCCCGCCCTTCGTGGTGGTGGCCCTGGTGACATGTTCATCGAAATGGCGGTCGAAACACCTGTAAATTTAACCAGCAAGCAAAAAGAGCTTCTGCGTGAGTTCGAAGAACTAGCGAGCGACAATAATCCACAAAGCTCATCGTTCTTTAAGTCTGTGAAGTCATTTTGGGAAACCATGAAGGGTTAAGCCGTTAACCATGCGGTAACTGGAATCACGGCAAAGTCGGGGTATGAAACATGCCTCCGCCTTTGCCGAAGCCCCGCTTTTACCTTTGGGCCCTGTCTCACCGGTTACAATCGACCGAGACGAAGTTGAAATCGTTTCGGCGGTTCCTACGTCCAAAAATGGTAAGCACCCTTCTTATTTGGCCGACCATCGAAAACGCCTACGTCATCGCTTCTTGACGGGAGGGGCCGCAGCGATGCCGGACTATGAAATCCTTGAACTCACGTTGTTTCGAGCTATTCCGCGCCAAGATGTCAAACCTCTCGCGAGGCTTTTGATCGAGACATTTGGTGACTTGAATGGCGTGCTTTCTGCCCCGCTTGCGCGGCTAGAAAAGGTGCATGGAGTCGGCCCTGCGGTTGCTCTCGAACTCAAGGTTATGGAAACCGTGACCCACCGTATGGCTCGTGCCAAAGTTATGCAACAACATGTGATTAGCTCGTGGGACGCGGTTCTGGACTACTGTCACACCATCATGGCGCATCGCGACACCGAACAGTTTCGCGTGCTTTTCCTAGATCGTAAAAACGTCCTCATTGCAGATGAAGCACAAGGTACGGGCACAGTCGATCATGTTCCCGTTTACCCGCGCGAGGTCGTGAAACGTGCGCTTGAACTGAATGCATCCGCGCTGATCCTTGTCCACAACCACCCATCGGGTGACCCGACCCCATCCAATGAAGACATCACGATGACAAAGCAGATTTCGGACGCTGCTAGTGCTCTCAACATCTCACTTCACGATCACCTGATAATCGGACGATCCCGTGAACTTAGCTTCAAGTCGCAAGGCTTGATTTAGGGCGCGTCGCGCACCCAAAGCTCAACCCGCCTGTTCGTCTGTTGCCCCCAGATCGTATCATCACAGGCCATTGGCAGCGCCTCACCGAACGCTTCCGTTTCAACCTGAACATTTGCGGGGAACGATCCACCAAGTGCACGGCTTAGATCGCGTAATACTGCTTCAGCTCTTGCTGATGAAAGATCACGGTTCGCCGCCGCTGGTCCACGCCCGTCGCTGAACCCGACCAACATCAATTCTCGCCCGCCAAACCGCCCATCGCGAATGGCTTGCGCCAACTGCATTACGTTAGAACGCGACTGTCCGTCTAATCTTGTCGATCCAGGTTCAAACCGGAACGTGCTGGACATGCGAACACGTGGTGACAACACTCGCACCATTCGTTGCAATTCCACCAATGGAACTTCGGTTCCTGCATTCGTAATCGCATTCGCAAGTCGTTCTCCTTGGTTCGCCAAGGGTATCGGCACTGCTGCAAGGTCCACAAACCCTGCGCGACGGATGACAAGTTGCGCGGATGGTGATCTCAACCAGTCTAGAAAATCAACAACCTGCGGGTGCTGTCTACGTTGCGGCAAATAAATAAACATTGGAAACGTCAGCGGGTAGTCTTCGGTCTTCATCGTCAAAAACCGAGCCTCTGCCTGCAACCCACAAGGGCCATTCAGCGCCAAAGGTTGAGTATTTTGCGTGGCGCCAAAGGGAACGAGTGACAGTCCATTGGCCCCTTGCGCGACGGCAGGCAAGAGCGAATCCAAGTCTTCGTGTGAAGTGCTAGGATCCGCTAGCTGTAGCCCGAACGGGCGCATGAATCGGTCTTCAAATCCTTGAATTTGGCCTTCGGTATCTGCCTGAAGGTGCACTTCGAATTGCCCCCCCGTCCCTGCCAATTCAGCGGTCAAATCTGCCATCGAGATCGACCGCACGTTGGACGTCGCGGAGACGACAGGCACAAGTGCATCCAGCGCTAGAATTCGCGCGTTCCGCGCAAGGTTGAGCGGACCTAGGCCAGCATCTGCCGCGATGGCTAATTCACTGTCTCGCAGTTCGCGCATCGACAGAAGTGCATCCGCGCTATGATTCGCGAATTTTGAAAAGGCTTGATCTTGAGGTTCAATCGCAATGGAAATTTCAAACGCGATCGTTCCGTCAGAACGAAGCAGATGGAACCCCTGAACGTCTTCACGTACGTTCAGTCCATTGTCGCGGGCATAGACGTCGATTAAGGCGGGCAACAGCAAATCACCCATACGCGCAGCGCCGACGAGACGCAGAGCTGCAACATACCGTTCCAAGTCGGGGCAATTCGTACCCTCGCAAGTCATCCCGTCCGCACGAAATGTGATAAGCCCAGCATCAGAGGCTACCGATACGTTTTCGCCATCAAACGCCACGAATCGGCCCGCCACGGTCACCGCGTCATTTTCGCTACGGTAGGTGACATCTTGCGCGGCTGCATCTGCCACGAAAGCAAAATGTGCGACGAGGACCGCCGCACATTTCAAAAATCTATTCGCTTTATTGAACCATGTACTCGTCATTTCGACGCGATTCTTAGGTCCTCAAACATGTTTTGCAAGATCAGAAAGTCACCAACCGCGTCACATTCCGGCATAATCATTGTCAAATCCAACGCAGACGTTTGACCTGTGGGAGAGACTTGCAAGCTTTGAGCATTAAGTTCCTGTCCGCAGTTTCCGGCTGTGATCTCCGCTTCTGCGACGAGCAAAACCTCAAAGTCTGAACCCATCATTCCTGAAGGAAAGGTGTAAACTTCGGCCATCAAAGCACGATCAACCGTGTCCTCACCAAGACGAACAAGATATCCACCTTCTGCTGTTTCAATTCGGGTAATATCGCCAGGATTGCTCGCGTGGATATGGCGTTCGTCACCAAACATCGCGTCGCCTTCATAGGCGCTCAGCATAACAGATTCATCGCCCTGCCACTGCAGCACTGCGCGGTCGTAGTTGGCGAAATCTGGAACAGTCATCGTTGCAACTGCACCATCACCACCTTCAAATGCCGCAATCATAACGGCCACTTCTGCTAACGCTGGCACCGAGATTTCGGCTGACCCAGTATCATCAGTCATCGCCGTGAACATCATTCCTTGATGATGAATCGTGAAAGAAGAAGACTGATGGCACGGTGCGTTAACCGAGAGCGTAACACTCGCGATTGATCCGGCAGCGGCGTCCATTACTGGAACGCAATCGACCTCGACGGTCGCTGTTTCTTCCACGGCAGGTACTGTTTCAGTCTCGAGCGCCGCCAATTGAAGGGGGGCTTCTAGAACGATCGGAAGCTTTGCGGTTTCTGGCAAGATCACAGCAGCTGCGACCTCCGGTTCTGGTTTTAAGATATCTGGAGTCTCTGACATGATCACACTGCCTTGTGCGACTGCGATCGGTTCATCTTGCACGGCTGGCGTTTCAATTGCGATATCTGGTGAAACAGCTGTTTCCTGTTNNGGGGCCTCATCGTTCCCAAAACGGCTCGCCAATGCGTCACCGTTTTGCATCACAAAACCGATTCCCAGCGCCACACTAAATGTGCCGGCAGCCATGCCAATTTGTCTGATTCTAGACATCTGATCACTCCTTCCCACAATGGGTCAGGATGCAGATTGCTTTACTCCCATGACCTTAACTGGGCGGTCATGGGGATTCTTTCAGTCAGGATTGCGGCGAGAACTGGGCCGCTCGTTCAATTTTTAACTTAGTCGACCGTGGCAATGCTTGAACTTTTTACCGGACCCGCAAGGGCAAAGGTCATTACGTCCGGGGTTGCCCCACGTTGCCGGATCTGCTTCGTCAAAGCCTGGCTTGGCGTCCGCTTTCGGCGCAGGTGGCGTCGCGGCGGTACCCTGTGCCTGACGCTGCTGTTCCATTGCTTGCGCAACCATCGCCTCTTGCTCTTCTTTGGTCATCGGTCGAATTTGGGCGAGCTTCTGTGTCACGTCAGAACGCAAACCATCCAGCAAACCCTCAAACAGCTGGAACGATTCCGTTTTGTATTCATTCAACGGATCACGTTGCGCATAACCACGGAAACCAACAACCGAACGCAAGTGCTCCAATGTCAGCAAGTGTTCACGCCATTTCGCATCAATGGTCTGCAACAAGATTTGCTTTTCAATGTTGCGCATAATCTCAGGCCCGAATGCGACGGTCTTCTCCGCCATGTATGCATCCGCTGCGTCCTCAAGGCGTTCACGAATATCACCGTCATCAACGCCCTCTTCGTTTGCCCAATCAATCACTGGTACATCAAGACCCAGCTGTGCAATCACCTGCGCATAGAGGCCTTCGGTATCCCACTGGTCCGCGTAGCTTTTGGCTGGAATGTACGTATCGACGAGATCATCAATCACTTGGCTGCGCATGTCTGCTGCAATCTCAGAAATATCCTCTGCTTCCATGATTTCGCGGCGCTGGCTGAAGATCACTTTACGCTGATCGTTCATCACATCGTCGAATTTCAACAGCTGCTTACGAATATCGAAGTTACGGCCTTCAACCTTCGCCTGCGCGCGCTCGAGGGATTTGTT
>DQCL01000306.1:0-589 GCA_003533975.1 Octadecabacter sp.
GGACGGCATGTCAGCTCGAGAAGCGGCGCGTTATTTCAACAAGGACCGCAAGACGATAGCGAAGATGCTGCGTCATGCGGTGCTGCCAGGGTATCAACGTTCAGAAGCCCCACGGCGACCAACGCTTGATGGTTATGTCGGTGTCATTGATGAGATTTTGCGGACGGATAAAGCCCTGATCAAAAAGCAGCGACACACCGCGAAGCGGATTTTTGAACGGTTGCGCGACGAACACGGATATGCAGGCAGCCTGACCACGGTGACCTATTACGTGCGCGAGCAAAAGCGACGCACCAAAGAAGTATTTGTGCCGCTGTCGCATCGGCCAGGGCACGCGCAAGTGGACTTTGGCGAGACACTTGGGACCTGTCACGGTTTGATGCCGCTCCTTTGATATCATTTACCGCAACAAAGGAGATGAACTATGGGGCTGAAACGGACGGACGAATTCCGGCAAGATGCGGTGGGTATCGCGCTAAGCAGTGGGCTGACACGCAAACAGGTGGGCACACTCCGTCAGATCGAAGTCGCGATCTTCCAGTATATCAATGGTTTCTATAACCCGCGCCGCCGCCCTTCATAGCTGGGG
>DQCL01000306.1:645-5237 GCA_003533975.1 Octadecabacter sp.
CATGCATCTCGTGCTTCTGGCGCGGCCCATGACGTCGCGCTGGATGACGCGCAAGAACGGGTTCTTCCCGTAAACCTAGGTAGATTATCAATAAATGCTAATAAGTGTGTCATAACATTTCGAGTGGTGCTACGCGGCTGTGGCACGCATACTTGCAGCAACCAAGCGGATCGGGGATGCACATGTCTACGAAATACTACGCGCCAACTGGCGGGCACCCAGGTCAAGATCAGCTACTGACGGATCGTGCCGTTTTTACGGATGCCTATGCAGTCATTCCTAAGGGAACGATGCGGGACATCGTAACCAGCTTTCTCCCATTTTGGGACAAAACCCGTCTTTGGGTTCTGTCGCGTCCGCTAAGTGGGTTCGCGGAAACATTTTCGCAATACATCATGGAGGTCTCTCCCGGTGGCGGGTCGGATCGTCCGGAAACCGATCCGATGGCGCAGGGCGTGCTTTTCGTGGTCGAAGGCACAGTCACGATCACGGTGAATGGCGAAGATCATGCGCTAGAACCCGGCGGATACGCCTATCTTCCTGCGGGTCAGCAATGGACACTTCGTAACACGTCTAAAGAAATCACGCGCTTCCATTGGATTCGTAAATCCTATGAGGCTGTTGAAGGACTGGACTACCCTGACGTGATTATCGCCAATGAAAATGACATTGCTCCGACGGTTATGCCCGATACGGACGGTAAATGGGCTACGACACGTTTTGTCGACCCAACGGATCTGCGCCATGACATGCACGTCACCATCGTCACATTTGAACCGGGCGCGGTTATCCCGTTTCTGGAAACGCATGTGATGGAGCATGGATTGTATGTTCTCGAAGGCAAAGCGGCCTACAGGCTCAACCAAGATTGGGTCGAGGTTGAAGCCGGTGATTATATGTGGCTACGCGCGTTCTGCCCTCAGGCCTGTTACGCAGGTGGTCCGGGCCAGTTCCGTTACCTTCTGTATAAAGACGTAAACCGTCACATGGCGCTTCGCCCCGCAGCGATCTAGCTACTCCGGTTGCCGAATATCGTCGCCCCCAATCGCTGCGGTTAATTCGCTCGCCGCAGCAACAACGGCTTTGCTGAGCTCCGCGATTTTATCCTCATCGATACGCGATGTCGGGCCCGACACCGATATACCGGCAATCGCTTCGCCATGAATATCGAATACTGGTCCCGCAATACATCGCATTCCAAGGTTGCGTTCTTCTCCATCAATCGCATAGCCGCGCGCCCGGGACAGGGCTAGGTCGGCATGCAGGGCTGCACGATCCGTAAGCGTATGTTCTGTAAATCGTTCAATGGGTTTCGTCCCGAGGAGCTTATCAACACGAGGCTTGCTCATCTGCGCGAGCAGGACTTTTCCAATTCCAGAGGAATGAAGTCTCGACAACGTCCCCGGCGGGAAAAATGCGCGAATGGTTGCATTGGTTTCCACCTGATTGACAAACAACACGTGCCCGTTCTGTTCAATGCCGAGGTTCGCGGTTTCGCCGGTGGTTTCCATCAGTCTTCTCAAGATCGGGCGCGCACGATCCACAAGACTTGTACGCCGCAAAAAACGGGATCCAATAATGAACGCACGTGGGCCAATTTCCCAAACCTGATTGATCTTGTCGAACTCGACCAGCCCATGCACCTCAAGTGTAATGAGAATTCTGTACAACGTGGCCGGCGACTGCTTTAGATCCTTAGCCAAATTGGTCAAAGACCGTCCCTGCCCTTCACTTAAAAACTCAAAGACGGACATCGCACGGTCCAACGACTTGATCGTGTTCTGATCTGTCTTGTCATTCCAGTCACGTGGGCGACCGCGTGCCTTTTTCGCAGGTACAACGTCACTCTTTTTAAGATTCATATGCTCCGCCCGCTCAATATGAAAGGTGAATTCACATTATGAAAAATTTAAACCCCTGACAATCATGTATTTTTTAAGTCCTCATCAGTCAGATGGCCGGATTCGAAAAAGTATCCACCAGCCAGATTTCGTCTTAAGATTGGGCAACATCTACCGAGGGCGCATTCACGGGTCTCTGCAACCCTGCCATTACCCCTGCCCCGACGAACACGCCTGAAGGCCACAACACCACGGCTCCTCAGTGCCGCGATTCTGAAACGAAGGACGAAACGATGTATATCCCAACTTTCCAAGACGTGCTGGATGCGCACGAACGCATCAGGCCACACATCAAACGCACACCAGTACTGCAATCCGCCTACCTAAATGATCTGACAGGCGCTGAACTGTTCTTCAAATGTGAGAATTTTCAAACGCCCGGTGCATTCAAAGTCCGTGGCGCGACCAACGCGGTGTTTGGTTTGAATGAGGAGCAGGCCAAAGCAGGCGTCGCAACCCATTCATCAGGCAACCACGCATCCTGCCTGTCTTACGCGGCAATGCTACGCGGCATCCCATGCAACGTGGTGATGCCGAAAACGGCGCCACAAGCCAAGAAAGACACCGTCGCGCGGTATGGTGGCAAGATCACCGAGTGCGAGCCAAGCACGACATCGCGTGAAGAAACCTTTGCAAAGGTTCAGGCAGAAACCGGCGGTGACTTTGTGCATCCTTACAACGATCCTCGGGTGATCGCGGGTCAAGGCACCTGTGCACGCGAATTCATGGAACAAACTGACGGGCTGGATATCGTCGTCGCGCCGATTGGCGGCGGTGGCATGATTTCCGGCACCTGTCTAACTCTCTCAAATCAAGCGCCAGACGTTCAGATCATCGCAGCCGAACCAGAACAAGCTGATGATGCAATGCGTAGTTTCAAAGCAGGGTACATCATCGCTGATGACGCGCCCCAAACGATTGCAGACGGACTTTTAGTTCCGCTGAAAGACCTTACTTGGCACTTTGTATCCAATCACGTCACCGATATCTTGACCGCATCTGAGGAAGAGATTGTCGATGCAATGAAATTGACGTGGAAACATCTACGCATCGTGATGGAGGCGAGCAGTTCTGTTCCGCTTGCCACCATTCTTAAAAACAAAGACCGGTTCGCAGGGAAGCGCGTCGGTATCATCATCACAGGTGGCAATGTCGATCTCGACAAGCTGCCATGGCTCACCTGAAGGATTTTCTGCCATGAACACACATACAAATCTTGAAGAATTCGAAGTCGGCTATGACATTCCTGCAAAGCCCGGGATGGATGAAGCGGACATCCAAACACCTTGCTTGATCCTCGACCTCGATGCGCTAGAGCGCAACGTGAAGAAGATGGGCGACTATGCAACAGATCACGGCATGCGTCACCGCGCCCACGGGAAGATGCACAAGTCTGTCGACGTTTTGAAGTTGCAACAGGATATGGGTGCTGCCGTTGGCGTGTGCTGTCAAAAAGTATCCGAAGCCGAGGTTTTCGCACGTGGCGGCATCAAGGACGTCATGGTTTCAAACCAAGTGACCGAACCAGCTAAAATCAAACGGTTGGCAAACATGCCAAAACTGGGCGCACGTGTCCTTGTCTGTGTCGACGATCCTGAAAACGTCAAAGCGCTGTCTGAGGCCGCTGTTGCAGCTGGAACCGAGCTTGAAGCACTTGTCGAAATTGATTGTGGCGCGGGCCGTTGTGGTGTGAACACAACGCAAGACGTTGTGAACATCGCAAAGCTGATCGACGCGGCACCGAACCTTAAGTTCGCTGGCATTCAGGCCTACCAAGGCGCGATGCAGCACATGGACTTGTATGCAGATCGTAAAGAAAAGCTCGACATCGCTATCGCCCAAGTCGCCGATGCAGTTCAGGGCCTGAAGTCCAACGGGCTCGAGTGTGACATCGTTGGTGGAGGCGGCACTGGGTCGTACTATTTTGAATCCACATCCAATGTTTACAACGAACTGCAGTGCGGGTCTTACGCGTTTATGGATGCTGACTATGGTCGTATTCTGGACGAAAACGGCAAGCGTATTGATGACGGCGAATGGGAGAACGCATTGTTCATCCTGACCACCGTCATGAGCCACGCAAAAGCTGACAAGGCCATTGTCGACGCAGGCCTCAAAGCCCAGTCCGTCGATAGCGGATTGCCAACGATCTATGGCCGCGATGATAAAGTTGAATACCTTAAATGCTCTGACGAGCACGGTGTGGTGGCCGACCCTGACAGCGTGCTGAAGGTCAATGACAAGTTGAAACTGGTGCCTGGTCACTGCGATCCGACCTGCAACGTACACGACTGGTATGTCGGCGTTCGCAACGGCAAGGTCGAGACCGTTTGGCCCGTATCAGCACGCGGTAAAGCTTTCTAAAAACAGGATTTGGCCTACGAGCCGACCCCAATCGTCCGTGCGCGTTGCCCCATCAGGTAAGCGCACGGACGCACGAATTCCCCGAGGAGAGTCTAAATGTATATCGTCCCTGAAGCCGCAATTGCCGACATTTTAACGCGAGACGATGCCTTTACGGCCGTCGAACAAGTCTTCGCCGCTATGGCTGCGGGCGACGCTTATAACTTCCCCGTCATTCGCGAAGCGATCGGTCACGAAGAGGCCCTTTATGGCTTTAAGGGCGGATTTGATGGCAAAGGAATGTCACTGGGTTTGAAGGCTGGTGGCTACTGGCCCCATAACCTCGAG
>DQCL01000197.1 GCA_003533975.1 Octadecabacter sp.
TTTGCATCCGGCTGGGTCGATATCCAGCGCGAGGAATTCAAGCGTTTGGGCGTTCAGGGCAACTGGGATGAACCCTATTTGACGATGAACTTCCATGCGGAAAAGGTCATTGCGGAGGAGTTCCAGAAGTTTCTGATGACGGGGACGCTGTATCAGGGGTCTAAACCTGTGATGTGGTCGCCGGTTGAAGAAACCGCATTGGCCGAGGCCGAGGTCGAGTACCACGACAAAGAGAGCTTTGCGATCTGGGTGAAGTTTGCGGTGGCTGAGGGTGACTTGGCCGATGCGAAAGTCGTGATCTGGACCACGACGCCTTGGACAATCCCGTCTAACAAGGCTGTGGTTTATGGCGATAAGTATTCCTACGGCTTGTACGAAGTCACCGCGACGCCGGATGAATGTTGGGCCGACGTGGGTGAGAAATTCTTGCTGGCTGATAAACTGGCGGCGGATGTGTTTGCCAAGGCGCGTCTTGAGGAGGGTCAGTGGACCCGCGTTCGTGATGTTCCGAGTGAGGAGCTTGCCACGCTTTCATTGAAGCACCCGCTTAATGGCGTTGAAGGCGGTAATGGCGAGTGGGATGATCTGCGCGATTTCCGTGCCGCTGATTTCGTGACCGACGATGAAGGTACGGGGTTCGTGCATTGTGCCCCAAGCCACGGGATGGAGGAATTTGAGCTTTACCGTGATTTGGGAATGCTGGCTGAGGTCATCACCTACAACGTCATGGATGATGGCACGTTCCGCGAAGACCTGCCGTTCTTTGGTGGCAAACGCATTTTGCGGGCCAAGGCCAAGAAGGGCAATTGGGAAGGCGATGCGAACGGGGCTGTGATGTCCAAGTTGGCCGAAGTTGGCGGGCTGTTGGCGCGTGGTAAGATCAAGCATTCCTATCCGCATTCTTGGCGGTCCAAAGCGCCGATCATTTTCCGCAACACGCCGCAGTGGTTTGCTGCGATTGATAAGGCGGTTGGCGATGGGCAGGACACCTACGGCACGACGATCCGTGAGCGTGCGTTGCGATCCATTGATGAGCTGGTGACGTGGACGCCGCAAAAGGGGCGTAACCGTTTGCATGCGATGATCGAGGCGCGCCCGGATTGGGTGCTGTCACGTCAGCGTGCATGGGGCGTTCCGTTGACGTGTTTCACCAAGGTCGGCGCAAAGCCGACGGACGAGGATTTCTTGCTGCGTGATCCGGCTGTGAATGCTCGCGTGCTTGAGGCGTTCGAGGCTGAGGGTGCAGATGCGTGGTATAAGGATGGTGCGAAGGCGCGGTTCCTTGGGACGGATCACAACCACGATGACTACGATCAGGTCATGGATATTCTTGATGTGTGGTTTGATTCCGGTTCCACGCACGCGTTTACATTGCGCGACCGTGAAGACGGGTCTGATGATGGTTTGGCCGATCTGTATCTTGAAGGCACCGATCAACACCGTGGCTGGTTCCATTCTTCCATGTTGCAGGGCTGTGGCACGATGGGCCGTGCGCCATACCGTGGCGTTCTAACCCACGGGTTCACGCTGGATGAGAAGGGCATGAAGATGTCCAAATCCATCGGCAACACGATTGTTCCTGAAAAGATCGTGCAACAGTACGGCGCCGATATTCTGCGCCTGTGGGTGGCACAGGTTGATTTCACCAATGACCAACGGATCGGGGATGAAATCCTGAAAGGTGTGGCGGACAGCTACCGCCGCTTGCGCAACACGTTGCGCTATATGCTGGGGTCTTTGGGTGATTTTGATGCGGCTAAGGCGGTGAAGCGCGATGATATGCCCGAGCTTGAGCAGTTGATCCTGCACAAGTTGGCGGTGCTGGATGGTGTCGTGCGGGAAGGGTATGCGAAGTACGATTTCCAAGGCGTATTCCGCGCGATCTTTGAATTTGCCACGCTTGATCTGTCGTCGTTCTACTTCGATATCCGCAAGGATGCGTTGTATTGTGATGGTGATACGGAGCGTCGTTTGGCGTCGCTGACGGTGCTGGATGCATTGTATGCGCGTCTGACAACGTGGCTGGCGCCGATCCTGACGTTCACGATGGAAGAGGTCTGGTTGGAGCGCAATGGCGCGGAGACTTCTGTGCATCTGGTTGATTTCCCTGACACGCCTGCTGAGTGGCGCGATGACGAACTGGCGGCACGTTCCGAAGTGGTGCGTGCTGTGCGCCGTGTCGTGACAGGCGCGCTGGAAGAACAGCGGACGGCCAAGGTTATCGGCTCGTCGCTTGAGGCGGCCCCGACGGTGTATCTGAGCGCTGAATTGGCGGCGGTTATCACCAACCCTGACACATTCGCAGACCTGTGCATCACCAGCCAGATCACGATTGTTGAAGGCGACGCACCAGACGGCGCGTTTGCGTTGGACGATGTTGCCGGTGTTGGCGTGGTGTTTGGTATGTCGGACGGCGAAAAATGCGAACGTTGCTGGAAGATCTTGCCGGATGTTGGATCGCACAGCCATGAAGGTGTCTGCGGTCGCTGCGATAGCGCGTTAAGCTAAACGACTTGGACAAGGCCGAAATCCGCAGGATTTCGGCCACCCCGCCCGCCGCAGGCGCGCATGCTTCAGCATGTTTCGGATTGCCCAGCGCCACCTGACGGGTCAAGGTTAGATATGCCTTGTCTTACCATCCCCACCCAGTTCGGCCCTTTGACGCTTCATGAAGAAGACGGCGCGATTGTGCGCGTGGAGTGGGACGGTGAGGGGCGCGACGAGACGTCATTACTGAGTGAGGCCGCGCGTCAGTTGCAGGCTTATAATGCCGGTGAGCTTGACGCGTTTGAACTGCCATTGCGCGTTGCGGGGTCCGACTTTCAACGCGCGGTTTGCACGCAAATGTCTGAGATCCCGTTTGGCGAAACTGTTACTTACGGAGATATCGCCCAAGCGCTTGGCGCACCCGCCCAAGCGGTTGGGTCTGCCTGCGGCGGTAATCCGATACCTGTCATTATCCCGTGTCACCGCGTGATGGGGGCCAAGGGGCTGACAGGGTTTTCCGGTAAGGGTGGCGTTGAAACCAAGGTCGCGTTGCTGCGCCATGAAGGGGCTGGCGGTTTTCTGATCTAGCTCCAAAAGATGAGTATTTAGGAGCCAAAGAAACAGGGCGAATTACCCGTCGGGGCCGTGCAGTACTTGTTGAACAGCGCCAGCAGCGAGCAGGTAGGCAGAGGTGACCATCAGGCCCCAGAACACGCCAGTCACGGGGTCGAAATTTTCCCAAGCGGCAAAGCCCGCAAACACTGTCCATGCCAAGGCCATTGGCAGCGAGATCACACGCCAGCGGTCTGTGCGCACTGGATGGACGAATTTGATTGGCAGGAACATCGCGACCGCGAGGATCGCGACGAGGACCAGACAGGCCCACCACGGCGGGGATAGCGCGAACAGCACAAGGATCAGCATGTTCCAGCACCCCGGGAAGCCCGAGAAAGAATTGTCTTTTGTTTTCATGCGGGTGTCGCAGAAATAAAGCGCCGACCCGAAGGTTATAACGATGATTGCCACCCAGCCGGACCAGCCATCCATCAAGCCGGATGCGTACAGCGCATAGGCCGGAATGAAGACATACGTGAGGTAGTCGATAATCAGATCAAGCAACACGCCATCAAACTGTGGGGCGTATTTTTTGACGTTGTAGTGGCGGGCCAGCGGGCCATCAATCCCGTCCACAGCAAAGGCCACAATGAGCCAGACAAACATCATCGCCCAGTCTTTCTGGATAGCTTCAAGCATGGCGAGCATGGCGAAAACGGCACCCGTGGCGGTCAACATATGGACGGCGAGGGCTTTGACTTGTGCATTCATCGCGCTGTCATGACGGATTTGGGGAGAGGGGGCAATATGTTAGCCAAATTGCTGTGACCTGTCGGGGTGTTTAACCGTCAGCACGCGGGTGCGCGGCGTCATAAACTTCCATCAAGCGCGCGGTATCGACAGCGGTGTAGGCCTGAGTTGTGGACAGAGATGCATGGCCAAGTAGTTCTTGAATAGAACGCAAGTCACCGCCTGCGTTCAACAAATGCGTTGCAAAGCTGTGGCGTAACGCATGGGGTGTGGCCGTTGCTGGCAGGCCCAGTTGCATGCGCGACTGCGCCATCACTGTTTGGATCGCTTTGGGATAAAGCGGGCCGCCGCGTGCGCCACGAAAGATCGGGGCGTCAGGTTCCATCGGGTGCGGACAGGCGTCGAGATAGGCATTCACAGCGGCGCGGGCGGCAGGGATAACCGGCACGAGGCGTTCTTTGCCGCCTTTACCAAGGATGCGCAGGGTCGCGGGCAGGGGAACATCCTTCGCGGTCAAACCAAGCGCCTCGGATATCCGCAAGCCGCAGCCGTATAACAGTGTCACCACCGCCACATCACGCGCGGCAATCCAAGGCGCGCGAGCTTGCACTTCAACGGTGTCGATCATCGCGCGTGCCGCATCTACGGCCAGCGGGCGGGGGAGTTTTTTCTGAAACTTGGGGGAGCGTGTGGACAATACGGCCGTTGGCTCAAACCCTTCGCGGTCTGCAAGCCAGCGGTAAAAGGATTTCACCGCCGATAGGCTGCGCGCCAAAGACCGCGCTGCAACACCGCGTGCGCGTTCGGACGCCATCCAAGCCCGCATGTCACTGACGGTTATTCGCGAGATCGGGCCAAGCCCCTGCGCTTCGCCGTGATATTGCGTCATGAAGCTAAGAAAGCCCAAAAGGTCAGTCTGGTAGGCTGTGATCGTGTTCTTCGCCGCACCTTTCAGGGCGCGTTGATGGGCCAACCAACTGTCCAAGGCGGCGGACATGGCGGGCGAAATCATCAGCTTAACCAGCGCCGTAAGGAGCGTTCGAACACTCCGGCAAAGAACGTCAACAGATCGGTGCCTTGCTGTGGGGTGAACTGGTGTGGGTCTTCAGCGCCAAATATCAACATCCCGGGCAAGCGCCCCTCGCCGAGATCTAGCTTCAAACAGGCCTCTGAGCGGATGTAGTCTGCCTTGTCCCCAAAAATGGCGGTATCATCGGATTTCACTTGGCGCAGTGTCACTTGACGCGCCGTGATTGAACGTCCGTGTGTGATGTAGTCACGCACAAAACCGGGTTCTGCGACGGACAGAACATCGCTCAGCTTGGAAACGGCTGGACCGGCTTCTGGCGTGACGGATTCAAGCACCAAACGCACTGCATCCACGCGCAGAATGTCGGCCACGTCTCCACGCAATTCTTTCATGAACGGCTCAAATTTCGTCGCATCCATCATTCGCAAAATCGCGCGGTGGATCTGGTTTGTGCCGGCAAGGTTTTCATAGGCTGCCGCAATCACATTGCGATGCGTGTCCTCAAGACGATCAAGCCGCGCCTCAAGGCGCTCCATCGCAATACCGCGCAGATCAACGATATTGCTGCCTTGCGCGCTTTCATTTGCGGCGATGAGTGCACGCATAACATCTTGATCTTCCAGAAGAACCGAAGGATCGGACATGATTTTAGACCGAACGTCATCGGTCAGAAGGGGATCACTGCTCATACGTGTCTCATCTTATTGATTAGGGACGTTTGTAGCAGAAAGAAATACCATGCGGATAGGCTTATTTATGATGAATCCAAAGTGTTGCAGGGCGACACTCATGTAGAATGCCGCCCCGCCTTTGTCTTTGTCATCTAAATATCCCGGGGGAGTCCG
>DQCL01000170.1:0-383 GCA_003533975.1 Octadecabacter sp.
TGCTGCTGAAGAAGAAGCTGCTGCCGCTGCTGCCGCTGAAGAAGCTGCCGCTGCCGAAGCTGCTGCAACTCAAGCCGCTGAAGAAGCCGCTGCCGCTGCTGCCGAAGAAGTTGCCGCTGCTGAAGCTGCTGCTGCCGAAGCCGCTGCTGCCGCAACACCAGACATCGCAACACTTCTGACACCAGAAGGCTTTGACGCGGAGCAGGTTCTGGAACTGGTTCAGTCTTCCGACCTTGGCGCGATTGCTAAGACTCAGCTGGCTGCACAACTTGCAGAAGCTGCGGCTGACCCATCCAAGCTGACAGACGTTCTGGCTGCGATCAAAACAGCGCTTGGCATGTAAGCCAAACGACATAGCAAACGAAAAGGGCCGCTCGATTGAG
>DQCL01000170.1:406-3416 GCA_003533975.1 Octadecabacter sp.
GGCCCTTTTTGCATTCTGTAACAAGTGTTTAGTCTAAGAAGGCTTTCTCAACCACGTAGTGTTGCGGGTTTGAATTAGCGCCCTCGACCAGACCGTACTCCTCAAACATCTCTTTGAGCTCAAGGTTGAAGGCCAAGTTACCGCAGATCATCGCGCGGTCGCTTTCAGGGTTCAGCGGTGGCACGCCGAGGTCTTCAAATGCTTCACCTGAGCGCATGAGGTCCGTGATACGCCCCATTTTGGGGCTCTGCTCGCGGGTGGTGGTCGGGTAGTATTTGATCTTCTTCCAAAACCCTTCACCGATGACGTCATTCAGCAACTCATCGTCTTTGAGCGCGTCAATCAGATCACGGCCGTAGGTCAGTTCACCCACTTCGCGGCAGGTATGTGTGATGATGACTTCGTCATAGTCTTCATAGGTCTGTGGTTCGCGCAGCAAGGATGCGAAAGGCGCAAAGCCCGTACCTGTTGCAAAGAACCATATGCGCTTGCCGGGGATCAGCGCGTCATGCACCAGTGTGCCAACTGGTTTCGGACGCAGTATGATTTCATCACCCACGTTGATGTGCTGCAATTTGGAGGTCAGAGGGCCGTCTTGCACTTTGATGGAATAAAACTCGAGTTCCTCGTCCCAGCTTGGGGAGGCAATGGAATACGCACGCAATAGCGGTTTTACCTTGCCCGTATCAGGGTTCGGATCCCCCATCAGGCCAATCATCACAAACTCACCCGAGCGGAACCGCATGGACACGGGGCGGGTCATTTTGAAGCTGAACAGGCGGTCTGTGTAGTGCTTTACCTCTGTTACGGTCTGCGCATCGGGGAGGGCGGGGACGGCTTTGGTTGCTAAACTTGTATCGGTCACGGGAGTCATTTCTGTCATGTGTCTATGGCGCGGGTTTACACCCACGCCCCTCTGTTACGCTTTGATCTATGTCAGTGAAAGGGGGCGCGTCGTCGTGCGGGGGTTAACCGCGCAAACGTGCTTGATAATTGTGTGCTTTCCAATCCGCACGGGCCAGCCACTGGGCTTCGGGTTGACGCGCGGCGAGATCATCCGAAATCTCGACCTCGTCAAAGCCAGATCGCCGCGCCATTGCGTATTGATCAGCAATCACATGGCCACGGGCACGCAAGCGCCCCGTAAAGCCCATGCGCCGCAACTGCGCCGCGATCGTAAATCCACGCCCATCTGCGAATGATGGAAAATCCACGCGGATCATGTGTATTCTTTGCAGGCTTTCGGCAAGTTGCGCAGGTTCGGCATCTGACGCCAAATCAAGGGCGAGGTCGCTGCAATCATTCGCCGCGCGTTCTGCCATTGCCACAAAGCCGTTGGTCCAATCGTCCGCGGCAAAGCCGGTGTCGGTTACAATAGTGCTCATGGGGTTATCCTTTAGCGCCGAAATGAATGCCACATTCGGTTTTCGTTTGATTGCGCCAGCGGCCAGCGCGTGCGTTTTCGCCGTTTTGTACTTTGGTGGTGCAGGGCGAGCAGCCAACGGACGGGTAGCCTTTGGCGACAAGCGGGTGGCGCGGCAGGTTGTGGGTTTCGATGTAGCTGCGCAGATCGCTCGTGTCCCAGTGGGCCAAAGGGTTGACCTTGGTGCGTGGCAAGCGCGCAAGCGGGCGTTCAATTTCGAAGACGTCCAACGCCGCGCGGTCCCCCCCTTGAACGCGCTTGCGCCCTGAGATCCAGCCGTCAAACCCTTGAAGCGCGCGTTGCAAAGGGTCTGTTTTGCGCAGGGCACAGCAGGCATCAGGGTCATGCAGATGCAGCAGGTTTTCGTTGTCTTGTTCAAACAGCGTTTCACGTTTGGCACGGATGACGCGCACGTCCGTTAGGCCAAGCTGGATCGCAACATCACGCTGATACGCAAGCGTTTCGGCAAACAGCATTTCGGTGTCGATGAACAACACAGGCACGTCGGGGGTGATCTGTGCTGCCATATGCAACAGCACGACGCTTTCGGCACCAAACGAGCTGACCAAAGCCATGTCACTGAAGCTAACAAGCGCATGTTCCAGCACGTCTTGAGCATCTTTGTCTTTGTAAACGCGGTTAAGCGTTAATAGGCGTCCATCAAGCGGCATTTGCCGTCTCCTTTGGATAAAGAATGTCTTTAAACGGGCGCGCGCCGAGGCGACGGTAGGCTTCGATGAACGTCTCGTCCGCGTTGTCGCGCAGGTCCATGTAGCCAAGCACCAAACGTTCAATCGCAGGGACGATGTTGTCGGCGCTAAACCCGGGACCCGCGCGTTCACCCACGGCGGCGGTTTCGGTGTGATCGCCGCCCAGCGTGATTTGGTAGTTTTCAACACCCGCACGATCAAGACCGAGGATACCGATGTGGCCCACGTGGTGGTGGCCACAGGCGTTGATGCAGCCTGATATTTTGATTTTGAGCGCGCCAATGTCGTGCTCGATCTTCAGTTCGTCAAAACGGGTCGCGATCTTTTGTGCGACGGGGATGGAACGGGCAGTTGCTAGCGCGCAGTAATCCATACCGGGGCAGGCGATGATGTCAGACGCGAGGCCGATGTTGGCTGTTGCCAGATCAGCGGCACGCAGTTCGGCGTAAAGTGCGGTAAGGTCCGATTTGTGAACATGCGGGAGGATGACGTTTTGTTCGTGGCTGATGCGCAGTTCGTCGTGGCCGTATTTGCGCGCAAGGTCCGCCATCACGCGCATCTGATCCGCTGTTGCATCGCCCGGTGTGGCACCGTGTTTCTTGATGGAAATGCTGACAATTGCATAACCTTCGGCGCGGTGATCGGTCAGGTTGGTATCGGTCCAAGAGCGGAAGGCAGGGTTGGCCATGCGTGCGGCCTCATAGCCGTCGGTGCGGGCTGATTTGAATGCAGGGGCTGCGAACTGGGCTTCGATTTCACGCAACACATCTTGGTCTACGCCGTTGAATGTAGGGCGGATTTCGGCAAATCGTTCGTCCACAAGGCGGCGGATTTCGTCAATGCCGTGCTCGTGCACAGTGATCTTGATGCGCGCCTT
>DQCL01000154.1 GCA_003533975.1 Octadecabacter sp.
TCGAAAGCGACGGGGCTTTTCCAGTCCAGTGCAGAGTGGCGTCGTCGTGGATTATAAAAGCCGTTGATGTATTCCGCCGCACGGCAGTGGTTTGCTTGCAAACCATGAGAGTGGAAGGTGGCGATCTCAGTCTTGCGTCGTGTCTTCCATGAATGCCGCCAGATCAGTATTTAAACTTCAAGATCACGCAAGCTAGATTTGAATTCCTCCAGAAAATCTAAAGCAATTTTGGACGGAAGCTTGTGGATCGGCCTCACGAGGCAAATTTTGTGTGGAACGCTGGGCACAAAAGGTCGGAAATCAAGTCGGCTTTCATAGGTGCGTGCATCAAGTTCACTTACCACGGACACGCCAACACCCTGCGCGACAAGTTCGCAGGCAGCCGTGAATTGACGTGTTTCGACAACATGAGTTGGCCGTACTGATGCTTTACGGAACACGTCGTTAAGGGTCCGAAAAAAACTGCTGTCACGACGTGTGTGTACAAAACGCTCTTTGTTTAGGTGACTTGCATCAATTTGTTTGAGGTCCTGAAACCAGTGCCCTTTGGGGAAGATGCATACGGTTCTAATATCAATGGTCGTGCTTTCGATCGCAGGGTGACCGTCAAACCCATCCGTGATGCCGCAATCATACTGCTCTCCCACTATCCATTCGAGGATCCGTTCGGGACGATCTGGTTCAAGTGTGATCGTAACGTCGGGACGGCTTTTTAAGAATTTGGTGATAACTGCAGGCAGGTGGCTTGTGGCAAAGCCGGGGAGGCAGGCAATACTCAAGTGCCCTGCCGTTATGTCGTGCAGGTTTTTGCTTGTATCGGTGATGTTTCTAAGCACCTCAAGCACACGCGCAATATCTGGTAGGATGTAGCCGGCCTCTTGTGTGGGCACCAAGCGGCCATTCTTGCGTTTAAGCAGTGCAAAGCCCAGTTCGCTGGATAAATCCGCCAGCAAACGGCTGACAGCGGGTTGCGAGATTTCTAAGCTCTGGGCGGCGCGTGTCATGCTGCCGTGATCTACAACTGATTTAAGAGCTTCAAGTTGGCGCAGTCTGGGTCGTGTCGTCATGGTGTGATCCAATACTCAAAGTAGGTATAATGATATGTTATAAAAGTCAGGCAAGAAATAGTCTTGAATTATGTGAACACTCGGATAACGTGTCGGGATTGCGTGTCGACTAGCAGGTCGATGCAATTCCTGGGAGGAACAAATGAAAAACTTAACAACTGGCGCATTGATCGCCGGATCCACGATGCTTTCACCATTCGCGGCGATGGCCGAAACCGAAGTCCACTTCTGGCACGCCTTTACAGGTCGCTTAGGGGAGTTGGTTGCCGCACAAGTCGAAGAATTCAACGCAGGCCAAGACGAATTCACGGTCGTTGCATCCCATAAGGGCAACTATTCCGAAACATTGAACGCTGGTATCGCTGCGTTCCGTGCCGGAGAGCAGCCTCAGATTCTGATGGTGTTTGAAGTCGGCACTGCAACTATGATGTCTGCTGAGGGCGCTGTGCGCTCTGTTACCGGTGTCATGGAAGCGTCTGGCGCTGAATTTGATCCCGACGCCTACATTGGAGCTGTTAACGGTTACTACACAACCACCGATGGCGAAATGCTGTCTCTGCCGTTCAACGCATCAACACCCGTTCTGTGGGTGAACCGTGATGCATTTGAGGCCGCTGGCGTGGACCCTGACACCGATTTGTCAACATGGCAGAACGTCGGTGAGGTTCTGACGCAATTGAAAGATGGCGGCAGCACTTGTCCGCTGACAACGGCTTGGCAGTCTTGGATTCACCTTGAGAATTTCTCGGCCTATCACGATGTGCCGTTCGCCACGCAAGACAACGGCTTTGCAGGCACGGACACTGAGCTGGCGTTCAATAGCCCTGCTCAGGTTGCGCATATTTCCGCAATGGGTGAATGGGCCGCTGATGGTCGGTTCTTCTACGCGGGTCGCCGCAATGAAGGCGGCGCAAACTTCCGCAGCGGAGAATGTGCTTTGTTCACGGAAAGCTCTGCGGGTTACGCTGGCATCAAAGCCGAAGCTCAATTTCCGTTCGACGTTCGTCCGCTTCCTTACTGGGACGGCGTGGGCAATGCCCCTCAGAACACCATCATCGGTGGTGCGTCTTTGTGGGTAATGGAGGGCCATGAAGATGCTGAGTACGAAGGCGCTGCCCAGTTCCTAGCGTATTTGTCATCCTCTGATGTTCAGGCGAAATGGCACCAGGACACCGGTTACCTGCCGATCACAAATGCGGCTGCTGACGCAACGCGCGAAGCTGGCTTTTATGAAGCGAACCTCGGCACTGAAGTGGCCGTCATCCAGATGACCACAAACGAGCCGACAGCAAACTCCAAAGGCTTGCGTCTGGGGTCCTTCGATCAGATTCGTGGGATCATCGACGAAGAGCTCGAGGCCGTTTGGTCTGGCGACAAAGATGCGCAATCCGCACTTGATAGCGCAGTTGAGCGCGGCAATTCCCTGCTGCGCCGCTTTGAAGCTGCAAACTAAGTAAAAACCTATACGGGCGGCCAATCATGGTCGCCCGTATGTCTTTGGGGGCTGCGGACATGGAAAAGCGGGTAACGTTCAAGGGCTGGATTCTGCCGCTGTGTCTAATTGCGCCGCAAGTCCTCGTGTCTGCGATCTTCTTTTTCTACCCGGCGGGACAGGCCATTTGGCAGTCGTTGTTCATCCCCGACCCATTCGGGTTGTCGATGCAATACGTCGGCCTTGGAAACTTTGAGTACTTGTTGTCAGATCCGTATTACCGCACATCTTTCCTAACGACGGCGATCTTTTCGACCCTTGTTACCCTCTGCTCCATGATCCCCGCGCTGTTTTTGGCCGTGGTTGCAGATCGCTTAATCAAAGGCGCTGGCGTCTATCGCACCATGCTAATCTGGCCATACGCCGTTGCACCTGCAATCGCTGGCGTGTTGTGGCTGTTCATGTTCAACACCCGAGTTGGCGTCGTGTCTTGGTACCTTGGCCAATTTGGCTATGACTGGAACCATGTGCTGAACGGCGGTGAAGCGATGGGGCTTGTCGTTGTCGCCTCCGCGTGGGGGCGGATCAGCTACAACTTCCTTTTCTTCTTTGCAGCCTTACAAGCAATTCCGAAATCTGTGATCGAGGCCGCCGCGATTGATGGCGCGCGGTTCTGGAAGCGGTTCTGGACCATCGTTCTGCCATTGCTGTCGCCCACAACGTTCTTCTTGTTGGTCGTCAATATTGTCTATGCTTTCTTTGAAACCTTTGGTGTCATCCACACGATCACGTCAGGCGGGCCGCAACAATCGACCACCATCCTTGTCTACAAAGTATTCTCGGACGGGTTTGTGGGCCAAGACCTTGGGTCGTCCGCCGCGCAATCCGTGATCCTTCTTTTCGTGGTTGGGGCACTTACCATCTTCCAGTTCAAATTCATTGAACGGCGGGTGCACTATTGACCCATCCCAATGATCCCCCTCCCGGCATGGTCGAAAAGCGCGGCGCTGGCCTGTGGTTGTCCCATGTGATCATGATCATCGGCGTGCTGATCGTGTTCTTCCCGATCTGGCTGGCCTTTGTGGCCTCAACGGTAACGCAGCCCGAAATCGTCAGCCCGCCCATGCCGTTGTTGCCCGGCGATCAGTTCTGGAACAACTATCGCGAGGCACTGTTTGCGGGCGTCAATGTCCCTGTCGCCACAATGCTTGTGAATTCATTGGTGATGGCGATTGGTATAGCCGTGGGCAAGATTGTCATCTCGCTGCTGTCGGCCTTTGCCATCGTCTATTTCAAGTTTCCCGGTAAGATGGTGTTCTTCTGGCTGATTTTCCTCACGCTTATGCTGCCCGTCGAAGTCCGCATTGTCCCCACGTATGAGGTGATCGCAGGGTTTGGCATGCTCAACAGCTACGGCGGTTTGATTCTACCGTTGATCGCATCGGCCACGGCAACATTCCTGTTTCGACAATTCTATATGACGGTGCCGGATGAACTCGCAGAGGCCGCGCGTGTTGACGGTGCATCGCCTATGCGGTTTTTCTGGGACATTCTCTTTCCGATGAGCCGCACCAACATCGCAGCCCTGTTCGTGATTTTGTTTATCTACGGCTGGAACCAATATCTATGGCCGCTGCTCATCACCACGGATCCGTCGATGAACACCATCGTTATGGGCATTAAACAGATGTTCCCGTCGGGCGATGACACTGCAAACTGGCCGGTCATCATGGCGACATCCATTTTGGCGATGATCCCACCGATCATTGTGGTCATTTCAATGCAAAAACTCTTTATCCGCGGCCTCGTGGACAGTGAAAAGTAGGCAATCATGGCAACTGTAACTCTAAACGACATCAAGAAACGGTTTGGCAGCACGCAAGTCATCCATGGCGTTTCAACCGAGATCGAAGACGGCGAATTTATCGTCATCGTTGGGCCGTCCGGTTGCGGGAAATCTACGTTGCTGCGCATGGTTGCAGGGCTAGAGTCTGTTTCAGAAGGCGAAATCGGAATCGGCGGAAAGCGCGTTAACGATCTTGAACCTATGGACCGCGACATCGCGATGGTGTTTCAGAATTACGCACTTTATCCGCACATGTCGGTGCGCGAGAACATGGGCTACGGGCTGAAGATCGCTAAGCTGTCAAAGGTTGAGATTGATAAGAAAGTGGATGCCGCAGCCAAGCTGTTGCAGCTGGAAGACTACCTAGACCGCCGCCCCCGCGATCTATCCGGTGGGCAGCGCCAAAGGGTCGCCATGGGCCGCGCGATTGTGCGTGAACCTGCGGTGTTTTTGTTTGATGAACCGCTGTCCAATCTAGACGCCAAACTGCGAGTTCAAATGCGTCTTGAAATCCGAGACCTTCAAAACCGTCTGGGAATTACAGCGCTTTACGTCACCCACGATCAGGTCGAAGCCATGACAATGGCGGACCGCATGATTGTTATGAACGGCGGGCGCGTTGAGCAGATCGGTACGCCGCTTGAAGTTTATGAACGCCCGCAAACCCTGTTCGCCGCGCAATTTATCGGCAGCCCTTCAATGAACGTGTTGGATGGCGAATTGACCGCCGACGGCCTCATAGTTGGCGATGCGAAAGTGCCAGCACCTACAAAAGCCACGGGTAATGTGACGGTCGGTATAAGGCCCGAACACATCGCCGTAGACCCCACAGGTTCATTGTCAATCACCGTGCAAATGGGCGAACCGTTGGGTGCCAATACCTTGCTGCACGGGCGGATCACAGGAACCAACGACGCCTTCACGTTGAGTTTGCCTGGTGTTCACCACGCCGTGGCGGGTGAAGTCGTACGGTTCGGCGTTGACCCATCAAACCTGCATTTCTTCGATCCAAAAAGCGGCGCGCGGCTAGAGGAATGGTAATCCCCCCCCATTTTTAATGGGGGCCGCTTGTAGAATTACGCGGCCATTTTCAGTTTTATAACGGGTGGGGGCCGCCAATGACCATGTTGGGGTGATCTTTGTCGCGCTTGGTGTTCGTCTTGCTTTTGAACAGCGAAGGTTCAGACATCTGGGCGTCTGGCCAAACGGCTGCTCAACAAGTCACCGGTTTCAGAAAGGATTGGGTGGGCGACCACGGTAAAGAACGTATTGATCTGCTTAAGGGCACGGAGCGTTTCTTGATGAATATTGCTTGTCTCGATACTTTCCACCAACCCCTCTTGTAGCCGCTTCAGGTGGTGGTGTTGCAGTCGCTTTTCGATCTCTCGAATCTCGTCCTTCTTTTCGACCAAAGCGCGTGCTTCTTCAGGGTCTTGAACCATCATGACATGGATCGCCAACTGCATGTTTGACAGGACGTGGTCGTGAAAATCTGACACCTCCTTCATGCCCTGTTCTGAGAATGTAACCCCTTCAATGTTTAGACGGCGCGCCAATCCAACAAGTTTGGGCGAAACGGTTTCTGCAGCCCCCCACATGCTAGCGGCTGTTGTCGAAAGCTCCATTGACTTCGTGCTTGTCGCTTCGTCCATTTCCGCTTGGTTCAGTTTTGCCAAATAGAGTTTGATCTCCAGATGCATCTTACGGATGGCCTTTTCCTCGGCAAGCATCGTGGCGGCGACCACGTCGTCCCATTGCACGAATAACCCGCTTACGTTGCGCATCATGCTTTCGACAGCCTCGGCCATATGCATGATTTCACGGGCTGCACAGGATAATGCGCGATCCGGTTTTGTGAGAGCCGTGGGGTCTAACGCACTTGCGCGACCATTGCCTGCCGAAGAGTCAGTCGCGGGGCGCATGAATTTTGAAACGAGGGCCAAGACCGGGCCCGTAAATGGCAGTGACACAAGGGCCAGGCAGGTGTTGAAGGCGAGGTGCAGTCCAATTACCTGGCCTGCAGGCGTTTGGCCAAGCCACGTAAGTGGAAGGTCAAATGACATGAATGCTCCAAGGGCCAAGAGCGCGCCACCGCCCCGCAATGCGACATTCGCCACAATCATCCGCCTTGCTTCAAGGGGTGCCGCCAACGTCAATATATACGCAATGAATGTGGACCCGAAATTGGCACCAAGAACTAATGCAATTGCCGCGCTAAGGGGCAAAACACCATGTGCCACTAGCGTCACAAATAACAAGATCGCAGCAACACTTGAATGCACAACCCATGCGAACATCGCCCCAACGACAAAAGCGGTTATCATGTCTTTAGACAGGTAGCCCATAATGGCCGCTGCGCCCTGGCTATCCGTCAAGGGACCCGTTGCCGCACGGATTAAATCCAAGGATAGAAATATCAAAGACAGGCCAATCAGAATGCGACCCGCTTGTCGGGTCTTTCGCTGCTCGCCACGTAAGAATAGGCCAACGCCCAGCAACATGAGGAATGGGACCAGAAAAGACTGTTTGAGTAGCAAGAGCTGGGCTGCAATGGCCGAACCGGCATCCGCGCCAAGTAGAATGGCAAGACCAACCGTAGCTGCAATGCTGCGGCGTGATACGAAATTCGAGACAAGGATTGCGACAGCGGTTGAGCTTTGAAGTAAAACAGCCGTGCCCAAGCCGGACCCTGCTGCCAATAACTTGCTATTGGATGACAGCCTTAGCCACCGCCGCAATTGGACAGAAAATGCCCTTTCGACACCAGTCCGCACCAACCTGACGGACCAGATGAGAAGCGCCGCTGCCCCCGCGATATGAAGAACGATCATAAGAGCGCTGCTATTTCCCACCAGAGACTTCTTCCGTTGCGAGGCGCATCAATTCTTTTTCTCATCAGGGAATATCACCTCGATGCCAGCGGTCTCAAGGTCTTGATGAATATCATGAGGAGGCGCCTTTTCAGTGATTAGCCGATCAATTGAGGTTAGTGGGCAGACCTCAAATGAGGCCAGCGCACCCAGCTTTGACGAATCTGCAAGGATCGTGACGGCCTCTGATTGTTCGACCATGGCCTTCGCGATCTGCGCTTGGTTGATGTCATAATCCATCGCGCCACTGCGGGCATCCAATGCGCCGATCGTCAAAACAGCATGATGCGCCCGAAAGGACCGTATTTGCGCCGCAGCCATTGTTCCAACTGTCTGACTGTTCTTGGCACCAAACTCCCCCCCCAACAGAAAGGTTTGACCGGTGCCCTTAGCCATCGCGTATGTGCGGGCATTCTCGGTCGAGTTCGTAATAAGGGTTAGACCTTCCACGGATGCGGCGGCGATAGCTTCGATAAAGAACAAAGTTGTTGAACCAGTATCAACAAAAAGGGTTTGACCCGGCTCAAAGAGGGACGCGGCAAGCTGTGCAATGTCCACCTTTGCATCAACATTTTCGGACTGTCGTTGTTTGAACGTCCCTTCGCCCAAAGCGCGCGGTATACGTGCGCCGCCGTGGACCTTTAGGATTTTACCAATCTCTGAAAGCTGTGTCAGGTCTCGCCGTATCGTTTCACGCGACGCACCAAGCTTGACGGCAAGGTCATCAACCGAAACCTTTTCACGCCGCCGCACAATTTCGATCAACTTGGTCTGGCGTGTCTTTACTCTCATCTGGAATCTCTACTGTTGACCGAGTTTGTCATCCATATTACGAATTTGGTCACGAAGTCTATGTTTGGGACGTTGAATGTCACGAATCCAATGCAAGCCCGTGACCGGTACATCTGTACTAAGATTGCCCACACCTGATGTGGTGCATGGCCGCTTGGTTGGGATTGTCAGTCTTGCACAGTCTGAACAAAATAGTTCCGGCAGGCAAAACCGCGAAGAACGATTTACGGGGCTAATGCGCTGTATCGAGTACTTGGATAAAACAAACAAACGGATGTGCTTTGCAGTCCAGTCTGTACGCGGAGTCTTTGCCACGGCGAAGAGAACCCGCAAACGAGAGGAGACTTGCTGCTAGCACAATTGAGAGGTGGGTCGGGCAGGTGACACCAAGTATGTCACGAAAGGATCATGAAATAGGTCTACGCCTAGCCGCAGCCTCATTGCGTTCAGACGCAAAGCTAATAACCAGTTCTTCATGGAGGGAGACATACGATGACTAAAAACTTAAATCCTAACAGACGATCTATACTTAAATCCGGTGCAGCCGTTGGTTTGGGTGCTCTGGCGAGCCCGGCGCTCGTTTCGAAAGCATTTGCTGATTCCGGCGAACTGACCCTTATGGATTGGTCTGATTATTGGCCAGAGGACATGCTTGCGAAGTTCACTGACGAAACTGGCATTCAGGTGAACTACATCGGTATCGGTTCCAACGAAGAACTGATCAACAAGATGAAAGCATCCCAAGGTACGGGCGCTGACCTGATCGGCCCGACTAACAACCGTTCCCTTCAGTGGGGTCCATTGGACTTGCTGCAGCCGTTCGATATGTCACGCATCCCTATTGAGGCTGCAAACCCTGCGATGGCACAGATCGGTCCGGATGCTTGGGACTTTGGCGGTGAAGGCAACACTTGGATTCCGCACATTTGGGGTACCGAGGGCATGGCGTGGCGTGTCGATCAATGGGCGCCTGCATCTGCTGACGGTGTGCCAAGCTATGGCGAAATTTGGTCCGAAGAGAACGCGGGCAAGACTATGATCCGTGCCCACTCTGGCATGCTTTGTGCTGGTCTTTACATGGAAGCGTCTGGTGAGATGGAGCCAGGTTCTGTTTGGGCTGCGTACGAGTCAGAAGAAAACATGCGCAATACATGGAAGCAGATCACTGATTGGTGCATCGCGCGTAAATCCAACCTGAAACTGATCTGGAATGATGCTGACAGCCAGAAGAACGGCCTATTGAATGATGGTGTTGTTGTCGGTCAGACATGGGATGGACCGCCACTGGCCCTGAAAACTGCGGGTGAGCCGGTGACTTACCAAGCACCTGCAGAAGGCGCGATGGCATGGGTCGACGGTTTGGCCTTGACCAAAGGAGCGCAGAATGTCGATCAGGCTTACGAACTTATCAAGTTCGCATTTGACCCAGTGAATGCTGGTCCGGCGATCGACGTGCACGGCTATAACTCACCAATTCTTGGTGCGGATCAGTTGGCTGGCGAAGCTTATGCGAAGAACTTTGCTGAAGCCTATCCTGGTGAGGCACTTGCGAACCTGAATGCATGGCCAGCTGAGGCACCTTGGTATGCAGACGTTCGCACAGAGTTTGTGAACCAATTCCAAAGCTCGTAAACGCATTTAAAATAAGACAACCGGCCGCATTGACTGCGGCCGGTTGTGATACGGCATCGGCCAGAAACGGACTCCTATCAGGATCCAAGTGCAGGTAAACCTATAGGGGAATAGAGATGAGTTCTGGTGTAGCGGTAAATCTTGAAGATATCTGGATTCGGTTTGGCGATTTCGTTGCCGTGCGCGACGCAAATGTAAACATCAATGGCGGCGATTTCTTTTCGTTTCTTGGGCCATCCGGGTGCGGTAAGACGACGATCTTACGCGCTGTTTCCGGCTTTCTGGACCCTAGCGAAGGGCGTGTCCTGATTGGCGGCAAAGACATGGCGGGTATCGGACCGAACAAGCGTCCGACAGCTTTGATCTTTCAAAACCTCGCTCTTTTTCCGCTCATGAAGGTCTGGGAAAATATCTCTTTTTCAATGGAGGTCGCTGGCATCGGGGCCAAAGAGCGTCGCAAACGTGCAGACGAACTTCTTGATATGATCGCGCTGGAAGGGCAGGGTGATAAACTGCCGAGCGAATTATCAGGGGGTCAAAAACAGCGGGTCGCAATTGCGCGCGCGCTTTGCGCGAACCCCGATGTATTACTGTTAGACGAACCTCTGTCAGCGCTGGATCTAAAGTTGCGCCAGCACATGCGCACCGAGTTGCGCGAAATCCAAAAACGCGTCGGAATTACCTTTATTTATATCACCCACGATCAGGGTGAAGCGCTGACGATGTCAGACAATGTGGCTGTGATGAAGGCCGGTGTCATCGACCAGATTGATAGTGGTCACAATATTTATGATCACCCTGCGACACCGTTCGTTGCGTCGTTTGTCGGCGAAAACAATGTGTTCCGAGGTAAAATTAAGTCGATCAATGGGAACGAAGCCATCGTAAGCACCAACCGTTCCGGTGATCTTTTGTCGCGCATCGCACCGGCACAGCTCGGGAATTTGAACGTGGGTGATGACGCTATGATGTTCATTCGCCCCGAAGTCTTGAAACTGGGACCGGCTGAAGAATCCAGTAAGTCAACAATATCAGCTGACGTAATGAACGAAGAGTTTGAGGGGAATACCTTTAGCGTCTTCCTTGAAGGGGATGGTGGGAAGTCAATCAAGATGTCCGTGCCAAATGCCGGACAAGACCACATTTCAAGCAGGGGCGAGAACCTGTCGCTCCATTATGACCCAAGTAATGCTGTGGTCATGCCTGCGGGCGAATTGGCGTCGGAATAGGGCGCGGATCATGAAAAAGAAAATGATCTTTTCCAATTTCTTCAAAACCAACGGCGTGATCATGGGCAGCATCTTGATGGGGTTGGTCGGATTTTGGCTGATCTTTCTGATCGTGCTGCCGCAGTTGTCGATGTTGGATTATTCGTTCCGTTTCAATCTTCCGCCAGCCGATGTGGGTGGCCCAAAGGACGTCTACACACTCAGTAATTACCAGTTCTTGATCTATGGATCTGATGACACCCATCAGACATACAACTCAGTCGACCTTAAGGTCTTCGTGCGCACCATCATAGCCGCGATGATGGTCACCATCTTTAACATTCTCCTATGCTATCCACTGGCCTATTTCCTCGGGCAGTCCAAAGGGTCCGCGTTTGTCCGGCTTTTGGTCGTCCTGCTGATTATCCCATATTGGATCAATGAGATCTTGCGGGCCTTTGCGTTGCGCATCATTTTCGGGGACAGCGGATTGTTGAACGAAACGCTGATGTTCTTGCACCTGACGAGCGAGCCAATTGATTTCATCCGCCACGATGTCGCCCTTTATGCCGGACTGGGCTATGCCTATATCCTGCTGATGTTGTTCCCGATGTATAATGTCATCGAAAGCCTAGATCGCAATCAGATCGAGGCGGCACGTGATATGGGGGCAAGCTGGGTCAAGATACATCGCCGCATTGTGATCCCACATGCAAAACCTGGCATCGCGTCGGGTGCGACGATGGTCTTCATGCTTTCGGCAGGTGCTTTGGCCGCGCCGCAAATCCTTGGCGGACCAAGTAGTCTTTGGTTCACCCAGCTCGTGTACCAGTGGTTCAACGACTCTTTGAATTGGCAACAGGGTGCGGCTTACGCGATTGTGCTTTTGGTCTCGACGATCACGATTGTTCTGACTGTCATGCGCATCTTTAAAGTGAACATGGGGGACATCGGCAAATGAAGTCGGACTCCCTTATTCGTATTGCCCTAGGCGCGTATCTGCTGATTTTCTTCAGTTACCTTCTTGGCCCACTCGTTGTGATGAGCTTGACTGCTTTCAATTCGTCAAGCTTCCCGTCGGTTTCCCCATGGGCATGTTTCACGTTTGAGTGGTTTGATGTGCTTTTCAACGACAGACACATTCGCGAAGGAATCTACTATAGTATCATTATTGGGATCGGCACCGTTATCTTGTCAGTTTCGATGGGGCTTGCGGCATCTATCGTGCTGACGCAGGTCTGGCCACGATTGCGATCAACCTATTACACCATGATCATCGCGCCGATCTTGATTCCCGGCGTTGTTTTGGGCATCTCGACTTTGGTGTTCTGGGATCGACTTGGAGGTTTCCTAGGGGCCACCGAAGGGTCGGTGCTGCATGGGCTGTTCCACAACGGGCTGTTCCTGACCATTCTGGGGCAATCCTCATTTATCGCATCTTATGCAATGCTAGTTTTCGTTGCGCGTCTTCAACGGTTTGATACGGGCCTAACAGAAGCAGCATTGGACCTCGGCGCGACACACACGCAAGCCTTTCGCAAAATTTTGTTACCATTTATGCGCCCTGCAATTGCTTCAGCGGCGGTGCTGGCGTTTCTGGCATCCTTTGAAAACTACAACACGACAACCTTCACCATTATCGACTACAAGACCTTGACCACAGTGTTGGCGCAGAAAGTACGGCTGGGCATCAACCCGTCGATCTCGTCCTTGGCATTCATCATTATCGTTTTGACGATCTTTGCGGCCCTTACTTTAGAAGCAACGCAATCGCACAAACGTCGTAGAGAGGCGGTTGCACAAGGGCGCATGAAACCTGCGGGCAAAAGCATCCTGCCTTCATTTATGCGCGGAAACATTGCCGCAATAATTTGCGTGCTTTTGGCGTTCGTTGTAATTTTCATGGTCACAACTGCACAGTCTTACAGTCCCGAAATGTGTAAAGCTGAGGTGCGCGAGGCGCGGCAGTTGGAAATTCAAGAACGGATCGAAGCCCTGAATGCGGCCCGCGCTGAACGAGAAGCGACCGAGGAGCCGACTTCAACCGTAACTGACGAACAGGCTCCCGCCAGCAGCGGAGCATTCGGCGGTGTGTTTGATCCGGGCAACCTTTCAACAGACACAGCGGAACCTGAAGCCGAAACGACGGCCCCCGCAGGCGGAAGTGGCGCCTTTGGCAATGCGTTTGATCCGGGCAACCTGGAAACGGAAGATTGATATATCTGGCCACCCTTCTGGGGGGCCAGATATAGAACTGGAGAGTTATGCTTATTGCGCAGTTAAGCGATACTCATATCATGGCACCCGGAGAAAAAACATGCGGCGTCGCCGAGATGGACGCACACCTGCGAAGGTGCGTCGAGAGCATAAACGCGGTGTTACCGAAACCTGACATTGTTTTAGTGACGGGGGATGTGACACATAAATTCAAAGAAGAAGAGGCGCAGCACGCCGCTGTTATCTTGTCTCAACTTGAAATGCCGCTCTTTATTGTACCGGGAAATCATGACGATCGGCAGGTTCTGTCCCGCGTTTTCGGTCCAGAAATCTGCCCTTTGAGCGACGAAGGCTACGTGGACTATGTTATTGATGCTTATCCTGTTCGGATCATTGCACTAGATACACTCCACGTCGGTCATGCTGGAGGGCATATTAGTGCAGCGCGGCTGGATTGGTTGCGCGCGCAATTAGATGATGCCACGGAACAGCCGACTGTCATAATGGCCCATCATCCGCCATTGGATATTGGTGTGCCTGAGACCTATGAGGACGGATTTTCTGGTGCAGGCGACCTTGGGCAATTGATTGCGCAATACCCAAATATCGAACGTGTCTTGTGTGGGCATGTACATCTTCATACGAACTCTAGGTGGCGCGGGACGGTTGTGACAACAGCGCCGAGCATCGGAATGCAGCTCACGCTGGATCTTTCTGGAACAGACGCGTCGCGCTTCTTTCTATCCGACCCAGCATATCTGTTGCATCATTGGACAGCGGATCAGGCGTTGATCACGCATCCCATTCAGGTCACCGACTTGGATGGGCCATTTCATTTTACGTGAACGCTGGAGCATAATCGGGATAACGAACCGAGCAACGTCTCCGGTCATACCGAGGCTGTCCCCCAAATTGGGTTGGATCCGCCTTGCGCACTTGGGGCCAATTAAAGAACCATTAATCGTTTTTCCAACTCAAGCTGATCGCAACCGCCTCTTGAAATCGCTTTCTTGCGTGTTGGATATCTGCCAAAGGCTGAACTGATCCGTAGTGCTGATTGATCTCCTGTTCGCGCCCCAAGAACCCTGACGCCAATTTTATGACACCAAGTCCTGTAAGTTCTGGCAAGCTTGCAGGATGCACGTCGCGGGCGATAGCATTCGACAAAAACTGCACAAAATAAGGGTTCTTGCTCATCCCGCCGTCGATACGAAGGCCGCCGTTTATCGGCATACACCTGTTCATAGAATCGATCACTTCGGCGGCGCGAAAGGCAACGCCTTCGAGGATAGACTGCACAAGTTGTTGCGGTGCATGATCAAGCGATAGTCCCAACCAAACGCCACGTGCACGCGCATCCCAGTGCGGACACCCTAACCCAGTCAGAGCCGGGACAAAGACCAAACCGCTGTCAATCGCTGGTGGTGAGGCAAATGCGCCAATCTCTGACAAGTCGCGGAATAGGCCAAGTGATCGGGCCCAATTGATCGACGCGCTCGCCGAGTAGACACCGCCTTCAAGGGCAAAGACCGGCTTTTCGCCATCAAGCTGCCATGCAACGGTTGGCAGCAAGCACTGCGCGGGCTCATTCACAATCTGATCACCCGTGACCATAAGGGCAAACGCACCCGTGCCAAAAGTGATTTTGGCGTCCCCGTTCGATCGACAGCCAAAGCCATATAGTGCTGCCTGCTGATCCACGATGCTGGCGGTTACTGGTATTGTACCATGGTCTGTTGTGATGGCCCCAAAGTCACCCGTTGTCGGGACGATTTCGGGTAGGCATTCCATCGGGACACCGAACATTTTGCACAGGGTTTCGTCCCATTCCAGTCGCCGCAGGTTTAGCAAAGACGTACGGCTTGCCGTGCTGGCATCTGTCACGAAACGCCCCGTGAGCCGGTCTAGAAAAAAGGCGTCCGTTGTGCCCAAACGAAGGGTCCCCCGTGCCAATGCCTCTTTTGCGCGGGGGATGTGTGCTGCAATCCACGCCATCTTGCTGGCCGAAAAATAGGGATCAAGGGGCAGGCCTGAGCGGGCGAGGGTTTCGCTTTCTTTGCCATCCGACTTGAGGTTTTCGATCTGCTTAACCGTTCGGCTGTCTTGCCAGACTATTACACGGGACAGCGCTTCTTTGGTGACGGCATCCCACGCCAAGCAGCTTTCGCCCTGATTTGCGATCCCAATCGCATCGACCTTGCCGACCACGTCCAAACAAGCCTGGATGTTGGCAATCAGCTCTTCGGGATCGTGTTCAACCCACCCCTCTTGAGGATAGAATTGTTTGTGTTCAATAGAATGGGCGACCGCCAGATCGCCTTTGGCATCGGCAACCAGAATACGTGTGCTTGTCGTCCCTTGGTCTATGCCAGCAATCCGCATCCTAGCGCCTTGGCCCTATTGAAAGTTTGACATCACGGCCATCGTTTGCGGCCAATATGTCGTGCAGGGGCCGTTGAATGCGACGCACCGGACGTGCGTTCAGAGGGCTTGTCCAAACCGGCCTGTCATCAACTGTTGCCGTCAGGATACCATTGACGGGCTCATGCAACCCAATCTGCATTTTGTCCATGCCGCCAGAACGATCTGAACGGGTCAGGCGTTGGGGTAGGGCGAACTGTATCTCCGGGCTTGTGACAACCAACCGCGCGACGCCTGTTTCAGGTTTGCCATTGGATGACAAATCATCAGCGATTCTTTTTGCGGTTACGACGCCCTCTCTCCAACACCAACCGGATGTTTCGGCGGGGCGTAGAATATTCCCGGCGCTGTAATACGCGGAATCTGAACACTGGCCGAATTGGTCAATGGCAGGTCCGCCCGAACCGAGGTCTACCTCAACGGGACTTCTGCGCAGTAGTGCTGCTTCGGGTCGGAAACGCCCTGAGACAATAATGCCGTCGGTTTCGATATGCTGCGTGACTCCAGCGGCATCAATGAATTCCAATGCCTCAACTGTCTTTGACCCGATAATCTTGGGGTTTTGGACACCCGCAAAAAGCGGTACGCCCCTGACCGCTAAATAGGGCTGAATGATCTTATGCGTGACGATCCGATCCAGTTCTTCAACCATCGCAGCGGGGCGCATTCCCAAATGGCGACAGGTCTCAATCGCTGAAAACGAAACAAGCTCGGATCCGAAGATGACAGGTCGTCGAAAGGGACGCATGCCTTTGAGGTACACCAAAGACTGTAGCGCCCCCGTAGAAATGACGCCTTGCGCGCGATCTCCACCGATAAAACGCTGTGCACGGGTGCTTTCCCGAACGCCCATACACAAGACGACCCGCTTGGCATCCAATGTCTCAAGCCCCTTGGCGGTGGTCAGGCTTAGCCGCCCACCTGCATGCAGCTGGGTTACAGTCGTTCCCGTGCGAATTTCCACACCATACTTAACGGCCTCATCCACATTTCGAGCCGCGTATTCCGGCCCTTTGAGCAACCTACCGTATTCGCGCACACCGAATGGATAATGGCCACAATGACGCGGGACGCCGCCCGCTGATATTTCACGCTCAAGAACGACAACGCGCCCCACGCCGCACCGTTTCAGCTCTGCTGCCAGTGCAAGGCCGGACGGGCCACCGCCGACGATTGCGACATCTACGTCTTTGCGCTGGTTTTGGTCAGTGCTCACCATGTTCAACCCCCATGGGCACCTTGAAATGCCCTTCTGTCAGAGTTGCCAATTCAGCCGTGCAGTAAAATCCCTGACAACGTCCCATGCACACCCGAGTACGGCGTTTAAGGCCCTGAAGGCTGGAGGGGGGCATTGGGCCGTTCATCACGTTTTCGATTTCGCGCCGCGTTACCAACTCACAGTGACAAACAATCCCACCGTTACCAGCATCCTGCCAATCGCGCCGGTGGTAGTCCGATAGTCGGTCAATATCCGGAAGGGCCGGATCAGCAATCGGAACACCCGTAAATTTCTGATCCCCAAGAAGCGCGACAACATGCTGGGCAATACCAAGCGCGCCACTCAACCCGGTTGATCTAATCCCGCCAACACAGACATAGTTTTGGTCTGTAAGGCTGCGTATCTGATAGTCAGGAAATTCCGTCGCAGGACGCAGGCCGGCGTAGGCTGCGGTGACCTCACATGTGTCAAGGCCGGGTACCATTTCGACCCCACGCGCCTGCAAGGCTTGCAGCGCCTCTCTGGTGGTGGAGGCATCGGTGCGGCTTTCTTGATCTTCGGCTGTAGGGCCGACAAGGAGGTTGCCAAAGATGGTCCGGCAGATCACGACGCCTTTGGTTTTCTTGGTGGGAACAGGCAGAATGATCGAAGCCACCAGATCGGACGCGGCCTTATCGAAGACCACGAATTGCCCCTTACGTGGGGTGACGGTAAAGCATGTCTCACCAACACACCGTTCATCAACGATGTCACCATAGAGGCCTGCACAATTTATCACCAAATCGGCCGCAATGGGACCGCTCGATGTTTCTAGCGTCCAGTGACCGTTTGAAAATTTACCCTCCAGAACTTCGGTGTCGCGTCGCAGAATGGCACCGTTCGCCATCGCCTGAAGCAAATAGGCATGTGCAGACGCCCATGGGTCAATTAGGTACTCGCCTGGAACCTCAAAGCCGCCGACAAGGGTGTTGGACAGCCCCGGTTCGCGTTTTAGAATGTCTTCACGATCGACCAAAGCCACATCGCCAACACCGTTTTTGTGGGCTTTGGCGATAAGTTCAGGCAGTTGGGACAGCTGTTCTTGGTCCCAAGCCAAAACAAAGGCCCCAGATTTCAGGATCGGGAGTTCCAGGTCAGCCGCGACCGATAAGTACTCCTTGTAGCCCGCAGCAACGCAGGCTTGTTCAAGCGAGCCGGGGGGCGCATCAAAACCAGTATGAAGAATTGCGCTGTTGCCCTTGGATGCGCCATCCAGAACGTCTGATGCTTTCTCGAGAACAACAACTTTCGCGCCGTTGAGGGTTAACCGTCGCGCCACAGCGCATCCCACGACGCCAGCGCCAATGATTGCAACGTCAAAGAGTTCATTCATCTTTGCCTCCTCGTTAAGCGACCATCCGTCTGGAAAACGATAGCAATTCATTGCCTTCAAATTCAATATTAAAAAAGTAAATCCTGACCGTTCGGTCATGAGGATTTTTAAAAATTGGTTTTTAAAATATTGAATTTTAATGATTTATACGCCAATTTGCCCGTTCAGTCAGAATTCTCAGGGTTTTCGGTTTACTACCGTAGGCGATTGTCTAGGATGCCTCCCAGAGGGGATGTTATGTCTAAGCGGCGATTGGCCTTACGTCCAGATTCGCGAAAGGCCGCGATTTGTGACTTTATCGAAGCGAATAGTGCGGCTTCCGTTGAGGTGCTGGCTGAAAAGTTCGATGCGTCGCTGGAGACAATACGCAGAGATCTGAACGCTTTGGCGGATGCGGGTCGTGTCCGCAAAATACACGGTGGTGCTGTCAAACTTTCGACATCTAAAGAGTCCGGCTTTGGTGAGCGCGCGAGGCAGAACACACTTGCCAAGCAGCTCATCGCGGAGAAGTTTGCGCGGTCCGTTTCACCCGGTCAAACCCTTATGATTGATACCGGCACGACGACGCTTGCATGTGCAGAGGTTCTGGCAACTATTCCAGACCTCAGGATCATCACCAATTCGGTACGCGTAGCAGCGGCTATTTCAGGTCAGGGTAGCCGCAATAAAGTGACCATGCTTGGCGGCACCTATCGGCATGACAACGCGCAGACTGTTGGGGCGGCAACGGTTTCTGAAATTGGCCGTTATCGAGTTGATCATGCTGTTTTGACTGTGGGCACGCTTGATGGGCAGGGTGTCTATGATTTCTCAGAAGAAGAAGCACTTGTCGCGCGTGCAATGCGTGAATCTGCGCAGCAACTTTCCGTCGTTGCGGACCACTCAAAGTTTAACCGGCAATCAACCTTTCATGTTTGCGCGCTTGAACAGATTGACAGATTGGTGACCAACAGCGAGCCTGATGCAGCGCTTATGGATAAACTAGCCGCTGCGGGGGTTGAGGTATTATGAATTTTGATTGGATGAACGATGCTTAAGGCCGCTTCAGTTTACGTAAAGGTGGTTGATCGTTTCAACTACTTCATCGGACGGATTATGATGTACAGCTTGTTCGTTATGATCGCAGTCCTTTTGTGGTCGACCCTGTCAAAACAGATATTTGTTGTTCCGGCGTACTGGACGCTTGAGATGGCACAGTTTCTTCTAGTGGCCTATTATCTAGTCGGTGGGCCGTATTCGATGCAGATGGGGTCGCACGTCCGCATGGACCTGTTTTATGGCGAATGGTCAGACCGAAAGAAGGCTTGGGTCGATTGTTTCACCGTCATTCTGCTGATCTTCTACCTCGGGGTCATGCTGTACGGAGGCATCGATTCCACAAGTTACGCACTTGAATACAACGAACGTGCGCCGTCGCTTTGGAGGCCGCTCATGTGGCCGGTGAAGGCCGTCATGTGCTTTGGCATATTTCTGATGCTGCTACAGGCGATATCAGAACTGATTAAAGACGTCGCAACGTTAAGAAAGATCGAAATCTGATGTCCTACGAACTCATTGCTATCTTAATGTTCTCGTCCCTTATGCTGATGCTCATGACCGGACAGCGCGTGTTTGGGGCCATCGGCGCTATCGCGGCGATAGCGGCCTTGACGTTGTGGGGGACAGGCGGGTCCGATATCCCATTTTCGGCCGCAATGAAGGTCATGAAATGGTATCCGATGCTGACCCCGCCGATGTTCATTTTCATGGGGGATATTCTGTCTGAAAGCCGCATCGCCGAAGATCTTTATAAGATGTTCCATGTTTGGATGGGGCCGATCAACGGCGGCCTTGCCATCGGCACGATTGGATTGATGGTTTTGATTTCTGCGATGAACGGGCTTTCGGTTGCAGGGATGGCGATTGGGGCAACGGTTGCTT
>DQCL01000244.1:0-4971 GCA_003533975.1 Octadecabacter sp.
CATGTTCAAAATAATTACCGCATTGCTACCGCTTCTGTTTGCCTCCGCCTGCGTTCCTGATGAGAGTATTTCGGGCTTTGTTGAACCAACGGCAGAGTACCATTTAGTCGAAATCGACGGAGCGCCGTTCGATGGCACCGCCACGATTGCCTTCCCCGAACCAGGGAGAGTCGCGGGGCAAGCGCCGTGCAATCGTTACTTTGCCACACAGACGGCAGACTACCCTTGGTTCGCGTTAGACGGCATCGGGGCAACGCGTATGGCCTGCCCTGACCTGAACCTTGAAAGCGTATTCTTCGCCGCGCTTGAGGAAATGACGTTGTCCGAAGTATCCGGTGACACGTTAATTCTGTCCAACACCGATGGCCGCGAGATGATCTTCGTCGCGCGCTAAGCGTGCCGTTTCATCGTGTCGATCAAGCGCTGACGTGCTTCTGGGATTTTCCGGTCCCCCAAAGATTTAGCGAGGTGGTTGTTCAAGAAGTGGCCTGTGGTGCGCAGTGCCCTGACGATTTCGCCAATATCCGCATCGCCCTTTCCCAACAAAACATGCGGGAGCGGCAGAAGCCTGTCGGCCCAATCGCCCGCAGCCAGCCGCGAAACCGCACGGCCCGTGCGTGGTGAGACATAGAACAGATCATCGTTCAGCCCCGACACAGCACAGGCGGACAGGTCCATTCCGAAGCCCATTTCTTCGAGCAGCGCGACTTCCCATTGCAGGTAGGCAAGAGGCCAGACATCGTTTTGGCCAAGCAGGTCAAGCAGCGCGATTGTACGGGCATAAAGGGGAACGTGTTTCTCGCGGTCGGGCAGGACAAAGGACAGTATCCCTGTCACCGCGTTCAGCCCTGCCAGCGCAAGGCGGTCTTGCATCACTTGCGCGGCACGGCTGCGCACGGGTTCAACTGTGAAGCTGCCCAAGTGATCCTCAAGCCGCGCTTTCCACGTCACTGCAAGCTGCGCACCGGGTTGCAACATGGGGGCAATTTTACGGCTGGTGCCACCGCGCACGATACCGGCGGTTAAACCGCGGCCGGGGGTGAACACCTCAATAATTGCGGAGTTTTCGCCGTGTTTGCGGACCTTCAGCAAAGCCCCTTCATCGCGCCATTCAATCATGGCGCTACCCTATGCCAAGGACGGATCATCAAGCAAATGACGGCCCTGTTTGTCCTCAACCTCAAGGACCCAAAGGTCAGGGTCAAAACTGGCCTGTTTGTTTAGCGAGACGTCGACGTCTTCTTCCGGTCCCTCAGCCAGAACCACCCACTCGCGAGCGCCTGACATCAAGTCGAACTGGCGCTGAAACGCCTTTGCATTGCCGTCCAATGTGTTGAGCTTGACCAGAACAGACCCCGCAGTCGCGTCGCCCTTACGGGTAACAAAAACAGGAATTTCGACGAGCCGCAGCCGTGTCAGGTAGGCTGACACCCAGACATCAGATGTGAGGCGTGCACTCATTCGTTTCCGTCTTTGAAGTTCAGGCCCATTTCTGAATAGCGTTCGGAATCCTCAAGCCAGTTGGGACGCACTTTGACCTGAATGAACAGGTGCACTTTGCGGCCCAGAAATTCGACCAATTCTTCGCGGGCGGCTTTGCCTACGGCCTTGATCGTTTCGCCGCCCGAACCGAGCACGATACCCTTGTGGCCGTCACGCATGACGTAGACCAGCTGGTCGATCTTACAGGAACCGTCTTTGCGATCTTCCCAGTTCTCGGTCTCAACGGTCAGCTGATAGGGGAGTTCCTGATGCAAACGCAGGGTTAGTTTTTCACGGGTGATTTCGGCGGCGATCATGCGCATGGGCAGGTCCGCGATTTGGTCTTCAGGATAAAGCCACGGTTCAACAGGCATCAAACCCGCGAGCCATTGGCGCAGGTGATGGGTGCCGTGGCCTTTTTCAGCGGAAATCAAAAACGTCTCTGCAAATTCAAAACGATCGTTGAGGTCTTTCGTTAGTCCCAACAGAACCTCGGCTTCAACACGGTCAATCTTGTTGATTGCAAGCGCCACGGTGCGCCCTTTTCCGACGTCGTTCAGCCGTTCCAAAATCGCCTCAACGCCCTTGGTGATACCACGGTGGGCTTCGATCATCAGAACCACAACGTCAGCGTCAGACACGCCGCTCCACGCGGCGGCGACCATTGCACGGTCAAGGCGGCGTTTGGGGGCGAAAAGGCCTGGTGTGTCTACGAACACGATCTGGCTGTCGCCCTCGATCGCGACACCGCGAATGCGGGCGCGGGTCGTTTGCACTTTATGGGTCACGATGGACACTTTTGCGCCGACCATGCGGTTTAGCAGGGTCGATTTGCCCGCGTTGGGTTCACCAATGAGGGCGACAAAACCTGCGCGTTGTTGGGGGGCTTCGCTCACTTGGTTTCTCCTTGCACACGGTCCAAAAGGGCTTTGGCTGCGGCTTGTTCTGCTTGGCGTTTGCTGGGCGCTTGAGCTTGTTCGGTTGCGCCTGATTGCAGGCGGGCTTCGATGGTAAATAACGGCGCGTGATCTGGACCGCTGCGGGCAATTTCGACGTAGGACGGTGGCGTCTCGCCCTGCCCTTGCGCAAATTCTTGCAACGCGGTTTTTGGGTCCCGCGCATCTTCTTCGACGTTGGTAATACGATCACCCCACATCGCAACGACGCGGTCGCGGGCAACTTCGAAACCTGCGTCAACATAGATGGCCGCAATCACGGCTTCCATCGCGTCCGCCAACAGCGCTTCTTTGCGGCGGCCACCTGTCAGCATTTCGGAACGACCAAGTTTCAGCACGGCACCAAGGTCAATCTGGCGGGCAACATCTGCGCAGGTTTCTTTGCGCACCAGCGCGTTGAATCGCGGCGCGAGCAGGCCTTCAGGCGCGTTTACATCGGCATTCAATAACGCTTCGGACATGACCAAGCCAAGGACCCGATCCCCGAGAAATTCGAGGCGCTGGTTGTCGTCACGGTGGGGCGAGGACATGGACGAATGGGTCACGGCGCGTATCAGGTGGTCAGGCTTGGCAAAAACGTGGCCGAGCCTGTCTTGAAATTCGCGAAGTGGACCGGACAGTTTCACTCGACGGCCTTGAAGTAACGATCTGAACGCCACGTCCAGAACGCCAAAAGCGAACGGCCGGACGAGGAGAACATGATACGATCCGCACGACCAACAATGTCCTCATATGGGACGAAGCCAACGCCGCGCGAAATCTGCGGAACGCGGCTGTCAGAAGAGTTGTCGCGGTTATCACCCATGAAGAAGTACTGGCCTTCTGGGACGGTAAAAATACCAGTGTTGTCGAGGTCACGATCACCGATGTTCAGCACCGTGTATTCAGCACCATTCGGAAGCGTTTCAGTGAACCGTTGCTTGAGGCACTCCGAACCAAGGCCGACAGCACCATTGGCGCAGCGCGGCAAGTTTCCGGCGCTGCCCTGATGTTCCATCGTTTCGGCGAACAGACCTGCGTCTGTTTGTGGGACTTCAGTGCCGTTGAGGATGATGATGCCCTCTTGCACCTGAATGGTATCACCCGGCAGACCGATGACGCGTTTGATGAAATCACGGCCTGTCACAGGGTGGCGGAATACAACGACATCGCCGCGCTCGGGCTCTGATCCCACCAGACGGTCATTGCCGCCTTTGAACGCGCCGCAGAAGTCTTCTGCGTCTACATCAATGCCAAAACGCGGAATGATGATCGACGGGCAAGAGGCGTAGGAATAGCCGTAAGCCATCTTGTTCACGAACAGGAAATCGCCGATCAGCAGCGTTTCTTTCATCGACCCAGACGGAATCCAGAAAGGCTGAAACAGGAACGTTCGGAAAACGCCCGCGATAAGCAATGCATAAACTACTGTTTTTACTGTCTCTTTAATGGATGCCCACACAGCGGAACCTAACATTTTAGCGTCATTGAAAGTGGGGGTTATGTGAGGGTCTGCGCCGCGTTAGTCAACCCGCAGTATCCTTATCTGTAAGGGGTCTGGCCTCAATCACGACGAAGGCCTGCGCCCAAGGGTGATCATCGGTCAAGGTCACGTGGATAACCGCCTCAAAGCCATCCGGTGTCATGGCCTCAAGTCTCTCTTTTGCCCATCCGCTTACGGCCATGACAGGCTGGCCTGTTCGCATGTTGGTGACGGCCATGTCTTTCCATGAAATTCCCATGCGCAGGCCCGTCCCAAGCGCCTTTGAACAGGCTTCTTTCGCGGCCCAACGCTTGGCGTAGGTGCCTGCAATGTCTTTGCGGTTTTCTGCTTTGCGCTGTTCGACGTCAGTAAACACGCGGTTTCGGAAGCGGTCGCCGAAGCGGTCCAGCGTTCCTTGTATGCGTTCAATATTTGCGAGGTCAGTGCCAATGCCAAGGATCATGCTGCGCGCGCTTCATCCATAAGCCGGCGCATTTCAGCCATCGCGGGTTGAAGGCCGCGGAAAATGGATTCTCCGATTAGGAAATGACCGATGTTGAGTTCAACCACCTCAGGAAAGGCGGCGATTGGTTGGACGGTCTCATAGGTCAAACCGTGGCCCGCATGGACCTCAAGGCCAAGCGAATATGCCAATGCTGCCATTTCGCGCATTTTCTCAAGTTCGCCATCACGGGTTGCGAAATCACCCTCAGCGTGAGCATCACAATAGGCACCGGTGTGTAGTTCGATAACCTGTGCACCGATACGGTGCGCGGCTTCGATTTGGCGTTGGTCAGCGGCGATGAAAATGGAAACGCGGCAACCGGCGTCGCGCAGTGGTGCGATAAAATGGGCCAGTTGGTTTTCCTCACGGGCGACTTCAAGGCCGCCCTCAGTGGTCCGTTCCTCGCGTTTTTCGGGAACGATGCAAACGGCATGGGGTTTGTGACGCAGTGCGATCTTTTGCATTTCATCCGTAGCCGCCATTTCAAAATTAAGCGGCACCGTCAGGGCGTCCATCAAGGCATCAATGTCCGCATCGCCGATATGGCGGCGGTCTTCGCGCAAATG
>DQCL01000244.1:4979-18708 GCA_003533975.1 Octadecabacter sp.
ACGTGGTCGATGTTCACACCTAAACGCAATTTGGACATAAGTACCCCTTTCTACTGGTCTGACTGTAGCGGGGGAATTATTCGCCGTCAGCCGGATTCTTCAATTGGCTGAGTTTCGCTCGCAGAGCCTTACGACGGCTGTTCTGATAGGCGCGGATCAACGGAACACAAAGGGAATAAGAGATTGTCGCTGCGATAATTCCAGGGATGATCCCCCCGACCAAATAGGGGTGGAAAACCTCTGAGCCGAACTCCGAAAGGCCATGCCAATCCGCTTTGTCATCCGTGAACATCGCCTTGAAGTTGTGCCAAAGGTCACTGCCGGCATTATTGAACTGACAACCGATGCCACAGGTTTCCCGACTTGGGTCCGCCAGAAGCGAGCGATCAAGACGTGTGCCAAGCAGCCAATGCCCCGTCGTCAGAGACGCGTATGCGATCGGGATATACGTTAACGGATTGCCAAAGAACGTCGCCATGAGAGACGCGAGGATATTGCCCCTCATGATCATCGCAATTAGCACGGCAAACAGGAAGTGAAGCCCGTAAAAAGGTGAGAAGGTCGTGAAAACGCCCGCCCATATGCCGCGTGCAATTTTCTCGGGTGTATCTGGAAGTCGGCGCACGCGATGTTTGACGTATTGCGCCGCGCGTCCCCAACCACCACGCGGCCAGAAAACCTCGTACACCGCTCGCCAAAGGGGGCGTCTGTCTCTGCGTCTGAAGACCACCTGATCTCCTTTGGCTTTCGCCCGTTATCGTTGTCGTTGTACCTGTCCTGCACGGCCAGGGTCGCGGTGCCGTGCAATTTCGGCAACATTCGTATCGGCCTCAAGTGAGGTCATCACGATGTGCATATGTTCTACATCGCGCAGGTCAACCTCGATCAGCAACCTGAAATAGTCCGGCTTACGATCAATGAACACCAGATCGGATATGTTTGCATCATTTTCGCCAATAAGCGTGCAGATTCGCCCCAATACACCCGCGTCATTGGTGATCGTCATTTCCAACGTGATTGTATTGGTCGCGGAGTGTTTACCTTCTTGCCAATGAAGATCGATCCATCGGTCTGGCTGATCTTCAAAATCGGCAAGGACATCACAATCAATGGCATGGACCACGACACCTTGGCCGCGCGACGTTATGCCGACGATGCGTTCGCCCGGAATAGGTTGGCAACATTGTGCAAGGCGATGCGACTGCCCAGCGCCGAGACCGATGACCGCGCGCCGCGATTCAATTTCGATACCTTCGGAAACTGCGAGCTCCGGATAGATTGCAGACACGACATCACGTGACGGAATTTCAGCTGAACCAACAAGATCCAACAGGTCATCGACAGAGAGAATCCCAAGCGCCTTCGCTGCGGTCCGGAGGGCTTTGTCTGTGGCTTTCTTTTGGACGTTCTCAAATCCAACACGCACGAGCTCGCGGCCCAGCAAAATGAATCGTGCGCGGTCTTCTTCACGAAGCGCCCGACGAATTGCAGTCTTCGCACGGCCTGTGACCGCAATATCAATCCATGTCGCCTGCGGTGTTTGCCCATCCGCGGTGATGACCTCAACCGACTGGCCGTTCTTAACACGGGTCCAAAGCGGCACGCGCAGCCCGTCAATTTTGGCACCAACGCAAGCGTGACCAATACGGGTGTGGATGGCGTAGGCAAAGTCGATCGGCGTGGCACCGCGGGGCAGTTTGATAACGTCGCCCTTGGGGGTGAAGCAGAACACTTGGTCCTGATACATTTCTAGTTTGACCAGATCGAGGAATTCGGAGTGGTCGTGGTCCTCATCGAGACGCTCGGTGAGTTGTGCAATCCAGCGAGCCGGATCAACAGCGAACCGGTTTTCAACGCGCTCACCTTCACGGTAGGACCAGTGGGCAGCGACGCCGGCTTCGGCGACTTCATGCATTTCAACCGTGCGAATTTGCACCTCAACACGCTTACCGTCACGTCCGGAAACTGTGGTGTGAATTGAACGGTAACCGTTGGATTTCGGTTGGCTGATGTAGTCTTTGAAGCGACCAGGCACAGCGCGCCAACGTTGGTGAATTGCGCCAAGCGCTGCATAACATTCGGATTCCGACTGCGTGATGATACGAAAGCCATAGATGTCGGACAGGCGGGAGAACCCTTGTTCCTTTTCCTGCATCTTACGCCAAATTGAATAGGGCTTCTTTGCACGTCCGTAGATGTCGGCGGTAATACCTGCCTTATCCAGTTCGAATTCCATATCCGACTGAATCTTTGCCACTACATCGCCGGTTTCCCGTTGCAACGTGATGAAACGCCGGATGATGGAATTGCGCCCTTCCGGATTGAGAACGCGAAACGCGAGGTCTTCGAGTTCTTCACGCATCCACTGCATACCCATACGACCTGCAAGCGGCGCGTAGATATCCATCGTTTCACGGGCTTTCTGGGCCTGCTTGTCGTCGCGCATAGACTTGATCGTGCGCATATTGTGCAAGCGGTCCGCGAGCTTCACAAGCGTCACACGCAAGTCACGCGACGTGGCCATGAACAGCTTGCGGAAATTCTCCGCCTGTTTGGTTTCGTGGGAATTGACCTGAAGGTTCGTGAGCTTGGTTACGCCATCAACAAGATCGGCGATCTCGCGTCCGAACCGTTCTTCGACAATGGCGAAGGTCGCACCGGTGTCTTCAATCGTGTCGTGAAGAAGCGCGGTAATAATTGTCGCATCATCCATCTGCTGTTCAGCAAGGATGCAGGCAACGGCAATGGGGTGGGTGAAATATGCTTCGCCGGAATGGCGAAACTGGCCTTCATGGGACTCAGCCCCAAATACAAAAGCATCAGCGATCAGCGCTGCGTTTGTTTGAGGGTTATAGGCGCGGACCAGCGCGATCAAATCTTCAGAGGTGATGATCAGATCATCGGAATTGATCATGCTGGTCGAGCAACCTTATTCATGCAGGGTTTATTTTTGACCCTGAGCTTCCATCAATGCACGAAGAAGTTTTTCTTCGGAAAGATCGTCTTCTGCAGGCTTATCAGCCTCAGGAGATCCACCACCCATAAGAAGCGCCATGCTGTCTTCTTCGGGTTCATCGACTTCAATCTGGGTCTGATTCGCTTCGATCATGCGCTCACGCAGATCGTCCGCGGTCTGTGTTTCTTCAGCGATTTCGCGCAGGGAAACGACAGGGTTTTTGTCGTTGTCACGGCTGACGGTCAAAGCACCACCAGCGGAAATTTCACGCGCACGGTGCGCCGCGAGCATTACCAGCTCAAAGCGGTTCGGAACCTTGTCAACGCAGTCTTCAACGGTCACGCGGGCCATAGGGCACTCCAATCAGTCGGAAAAATAGGTGTTCAGAAAGCGCTATCTAGTCGCTTGACAGCTATAATACAACCCGATTTCCGCCTTAAATCGCTTGGATTTCATCTCGTTCTGATGCGGGCAGTTGCGCAAGCATTTCAGCGGTGGATAGCCCCAGAACCGGATGCACCCAATCTGGCGCAATATCCGCCATCGGCACGAGCACAAAGGCACGATCTTGAACGCGTGGGTGCGGCAGGACTAAAGCGTCCGGCGCTTGCTTTTTTTGGTCTTCAATTGGAAGGTTTCGCCAGTGATTGAATATCTCTACATCCGGTAAAACAAGGTCGCCAATGGCGATCAAATCCAAATCCAGCGTTCGTTCACCCCAACGGGCCACCCGTTCGCGGCCGAACTCCGCTTCTATTGCGTGTAACGCCAACAGGACGTCTTCTGCGGGCATGTCCGTATAAAATGAGCAAGCCGCGTTCACAAAGTCAGGCCCCGACCCCGTAGGGAAAGCAGGGGTTTGGTAAAGTTTGCTAGCACAGACATCGCCAAACAGGTCACCAAGCGCCGCAATCGCGGCCAGAACCGTCAAACGGGGGTCGCCAGCACGCGATGGACTGTTAGACCCAACCGCAATAACCATTTTCTTGCCTGCTTCAAATTGTAACACTTGCGGCACGTCACAAATCCCTTACATGTAACCCTGCTTTGCCGGAACAAAACCACTCACATAGTTCCCACCGGTCTGGCGGATTTGAAAGGACTAATTGTCATGTTTTATCGTGATGAGCGCCTTGCGCTCTTCATTGATGGATCGAATTTGTATGCGGCAGCGAAATCACTAGGTTTCGACATCGACTACAAATTGCTCCGTCAGGAATTCATGCGCCGTGGCAAAATGCTGCGCGCATTTTACTATACGGCCCTGCTCGAGAACGACGAGTACTCACCGATTCGCCCATTGGTGGACTGGTTGAATTACAACGGGTTCACGATGGTGACTAAACCCGCCAAAGAATTCACAGATTCAATGGGGCGTCGCAAAATCAAAGGCAACATGGACATTGAACTGGCCGTGGATGCGATGGAACTTGCGCCGCACGTCGATCACATCGTGATTTTCTCCGGTGATGGTGATTTCCGTCCGTTGATTGAAACACTCCAACGCAAAGGTGTGCGGGTTTCAGTGGTTTCGACTATCCGCAGCCAACCGCCGATGATTGCGGATGAGTTGCGCAGACAGTGCGATAACTTCATCGAACTGGATGAGTTGCGCGATGTCATTGGCCGCCCAACGCGCGAGCCGCGAGAAGAGCCGGCGCCCGAAACGACGGACGAAGAAGAATAAAGATTGCGGGCGTCCTTCGGGGCGCCCGTTTTCGTTTACGCTGTGCAAGTTCTAACGACGCAATGCTTAACCGCTGGATGGACGCTCGGCGCAAAATTCAGTAGGACGGGTCAACACCCTTCAAAGCGAGTAATGCGCCGTGAACAAAGCCCCCCTTACGCTATACTTGGCCGCCCCGCGCGGGTTTTGCGCGGGCGTGGACCGTGCGATCAAAATCGTTGAACTGGCGCTCGAAAAATGGGGGGCGCCTGTCTTCGTGCGCCATGAGATCGTGCACAATAAATTCGTCGTGGATGACCTGAAAGAAAAGGGCGCGATCTTCGTTGAGGAACTGGAAGAGTGCCCCGACGACCGACCTGTCATTTTCAGCGCACACGGGGTGCCGAAGTCAGTACCCGCCGCCGCCAGCGCGCGTGAAATGGTCTACGTCGACGCGACTTGCCCGTTGGTTTCCAAGGTGCATATCGAGGCTCAGCGCCATGCGGACAACGGGTTACAGATGATCATGATCGGGCACGCAGGCCACCCTGAAACGGTGGGAACTATGGGGCAATTGCCGGACGGCGAAGTGCTGTTGGTTGAAACCGTCGAGGACGTTGCGGACGTTAATGTGCGTGACCCTGAACAGCTGGCGTTCGTAACCCAGACCACTTTGTCAGTAGATGACACGGCAGATATCGTGGACGCACTGAACGCGCGGTTTCCTGCAATTGTTGGGCCACACAAGGAAGATATTTGCTACGCGACCACCAACCGCCAAGAAGCCGTCAAAACGATGGCGCCATTGGCGGATGCGATGCTGGTTGTCGGCGCTCCGAACTCGTCCAATTCGCAACGTCTGGTAGAGGTTGGTCGAAAGGCAGGTTGTGCCTATTCGCAACTGGTGATGCGTGGCACGGACATAGATTGGCGTGCATTAGATGGCATCAAAAGCATCGGCATCACGGCAGGGGCATCCGCGCCCGAGGTTTTGATCAACGAAGTGATCGACGCATTCAAAGAGCGATACGATGTGACCGTTGAACAGGTTGAAACCGCGGTCGAGAACGTCGAATTCAAAGTGCCGCGTGTATTGCGGGAACCTGTGGAGGTGCGCGCCACATGACAGACCCGAAAACCATCGCATTCTATGACAAATCGGCGGCCCAGTACGACAGCTGCTTGAACAGCGGCGCGGCCAGTACCGCGTTATCGGACTTTTTGGCGTTGCTGCCAAACGGTGCAGACGTGCTGGACCTTGGCTGCGGCCCTGCGCGTGCGTCGGTTCAAATGCGCGCTTTGGGCTTTCGGCCGGACCCTGTTGATGCATCCAAAGGTATGGTCGATTTGGCAAATAAAACCCATGACATTGGGGCACGGCGGCTCAGCTTTGCGGAGCTGGATATGGTGGGCGCTTATGATGGGGTTTGGGCAAATTTTTCATTGCTTCACGCGCCCAGAGCAGATTTGCCCCGCCACTTCGCTGCCGTCGCTACGGCGTTGCGAGACGGCGGAGTATTTCACGTCGCAATGAAGACCGGAGCAGGTGAGAAACGCGACCGTATCGAGCGGCTCTATTCCTTCGTAACAGTTGAGGAATTGCAAAGTTTGCTGCAAGACGCTGGCTTTGCGGTGATCGCAATCCGAGAAGGAGAAGACGTCGGAATGGCTGGAACCAACGATCCGTTCGTCACCATGAGGGCGCGCAAAATTGGCTGATCTTTATGCATACACAGACGGAGCCTGTAGCGGAAACCCCGGCCCCGGTGGATGGGGTGCCGTGCTGATTGCGCGGGATGGTGACACCGTCGTGAAAGAGCGTGAATTGAAGGGCGGCGAAGCCCATACGACCAACAATCGGATGGAATTGCTTGCCGCTATTAACGCGCTTGAGACGTTGTCGTCAGCCAGCACGTTGACAGTTGTAACGGACAGTTCGTACGTCAAAGACGGGATCACCAAGTGGATCTATGGCTGGAAGGCGAAAGGCTGGAAGAAAAAGGGCGGTGAGATCAAGAACGTTGATCTTTGGCAACGTCTGGATGACGCGCGAGATCGCCATGATGTGACGTGGGAATGGGTTAAGGGGCACGCAGGCCACCCCGAGAATGAACGGGCCGATGAACTGGCACGAGCCGGTATGGAACCGTTCAAGGGTTAGCAGATTACGCTTGCAGCGAGCGGGGGCGCACCTGCGGTGCGCAAGAAAGAGAGTATTTAAGAGCCAAAGAAGATCAGGCCAGGCGCGAAGGTGGTGCCCAGCCTTGGAGCACATCGCGTGCAGGGGCGGCTTTTTTGCCTGCTCTTTGAAGGGTGTGGATTTCAACGGCGCCGTCGGATGTTCCGATGTGGAGACCATCGGTTGTGCTGACGTCGCCCGACGTGAGGGTCTGGGGTGATTGACTGGCGTTCAGGAATTTAATGCGTTCGCCGTCAGCTACAGACCAGGCACCTGGAAAAGGGGAGAGCCCGTTGATTTGACGGGTGATATGGGCTGATGTTTGCGTCCAGTCGACGCGTGCTTCGGCTTTGTCGATTTTTGCGGCGTAGGTGACGCCGTCCCCGGGTTGGATCACAGGTGTTAGGTCTGGCAATGCATTAAGCGCATCCACAATCGCAGTTGCGCCCAACGCGCTAAGGCGGTCGTGCAAAGCGCCCGTTGTTTCGTTTTCTTCGATGTCGATTTCACGGCGCAGTAATACCGGCCCCGTATCGAGACCTGCCTCCATCTGCATGATGCACACGCCGGTTTTTGCGTCCCCCCCCATGATCGCACGGTGGATCGGGGCGGCACCGCGCCAGCGTGGAAGCAGGGAGGCATGGATATTGAGGCAGCCCTTGGTGGGCGCATCCAAGATGGTTTGAGGCAGGATCAGACCATAGGCGACCACGACCGCTATGTCGGCGTCCAGTGCTGTGAAGTCTGCAAGTGCTTCATCCGTTTTGAGAGACACGGGGTGGCGCACCTCAAGTCCTAGTGCGTCGGCGCGGGACTGGACGGGACTTGGGCGATCTTTCTTACCGCGACCTGCGGGCCGGGGTGGTTGGGAGTAGACCGCACAGATGTCGTGGCCCGCATCAACCAATGCGTCCAAAACCGGCACCGAAAAATCAGGCGTTCCCATGAAGACAATGCGCATGACGTTCTTCTCCTTAGCGCAATTTATGCGCCTTTTTGATCAACATATCGCGTTTGGTGCGGCTCAGATTGTCAAAGTACATCTTCCCATCCAAATGGTCGATCTGATGTTGAACGCTGGTCGCCCAAAGGCCGACAAAATCTTGGCGGTCATAGACGCCTGCTTCGTTCATGAAACGAACGGTCACGGCGCGGGGGCGTTCAAAAGACGCGGCCACTCCGGGCAGGTTTGGCGAGGCTTCCTCGTGCAGGCGCATCTCGGCACTTGCATGAAGGATGGTCGGGTTGGCCATGCGAACCGCTTGGCCGCGTTTGTCTGATGCATCAACAACCGCGAGGCGCAAAGGCACACCAAGTTGCGGCGCAGCGAGGCCGACACCGGGCATGGCGTTCATTGCCTCAACCATCTCGTCCCAGAGCGCGCGGATATCATCGGTAATTTCAGGAACTTCCGCGGCGGATGTGCGCAGAACCTTGGCGGGCCACGGGATGAAGGGTCTATGTGACATAATCGGCCTTTGGTTTTGGTGGGCTCGCGAAAGGTGCTACGCGTTGCCCCGAGCGATCTCACGCTTTAGCTTTTGCATTTTGCGGGTGATCATCTGGCGTTTTAACGGCTTGAGGTAATCAATAAAAAGCTTGCCGTTCAGGTGGTCGATTTCATGCTGCACACAGGTCGCCCAAAGCCCATCAAAATCCTGTTGAACGGTTTTCCCATCAAGGTCCGTCCATTCAACCTTCACCGACGCTGGGCGTTCGACTTCGGCGTATTGATCGGGAATGGATAGGCAGCCCTCGTCGTAGACGTTGGTTTCCTCAGAGGACGCCAGCACGCGCGGATTGATCAGAACCATCGGTTCTGGCGTCGCCATTTCGTCTTTTACGCAATCCATCACAAGCATCCGTTGCAGGATTCCGATCTGTGGCGCGGCGAGGCCGATACCAGGCGCGTCATACATCGTTTCCAGCATGTCGTCTGCCAGCGCGCGAATGCCCTTATCGACAGCGGCAACAGGGTCAGCCGAAGATTTCAGGCGCGGGTCGGGGTGGATCAGGATGGAGCGTAATGTCATGGCGCCCATGTAAGACGTACAAGGGCTGCTTGCAACACGGCGCAGCGCGGTAGAAGGGCTTGCGTCCGCCGAACATAAAGCTAGCTTGCTAAAAAAGGAGTATTTTCATGAGTTTTGACACCCCCATCAACCGTCGCGGCACCCATAGCGTTAAATGGGACATGATGGAGCAAATTTACGGTGTCGATGCCGAAGATGGCATTGCGATGTGGGTTGCAGACATGGAATTTCAGCCGCCTGCTTGCGTGCAAGACGCGGTGCAAAAAATGCACGATCACGGGGTCTACGGTTATTACGGTGACGAGAGGTCTTACCTTGCGTCGATCCAATGGTGGATGGAAACACGCCACGACTGGAAGATTGATTCGTCATGGATTTTCACAACGCATGGTCTGGTGAATGGCACCGCCATGTGTGTGGATGCCTTTACCACGCAGGGTGACGGCATTGTCTTGTTCACACCCGTCTATCATGCGTTTGCCAAGGTGATTAATGCGGCAGGGCGCAAGGTCGTTGAATGCCCGTTGGTCAATGATGCTGGCCGCTATGAGTTCGACTTTGACGCCTATGACGCGCAGATGACCGGCAATGAGCGTATGGTTATTTTGTGTTCTCCGCATAACCCAGGCGGGCGGGTCTGGACCCGTGGCGAATTGCAGGCGGTTGCCGCATTTGCCAAGAGGCACAGCCTTATTTTGGTGTCGGACGAGATCCACCATGACCTGACATTCCCCGGCCATAAGCATATCCCGATGGCGCATATTGAGGGCATTGAAGACCGTCTCGTCACGATGACGGCGACCACCAAGACGTTTAACATTGCAGGGTCGCACAGCGGCAATGTCATCATTGAGGACCCCGACATGCGCAGTGCGTTTGGCGCACGTATGGCGGCGCTGGGCATGTCGCCAAACAGTTTTGGCTTGTTTATGGCAGAGGCGGCGTATTCGCCTGAAGGGGCCGCGTGGGTTGATGAGTTACTCAGCTATCTGGACGAGAACCGCAAACTCTTTGATGCGGGCGTAGCTGCCATACCTGGTCTGGCGTCTATGCCGCTGGAAGCCACCTATCTTGCGTGGGTCGACTTCAGCGGAACCGGCATGTCGCGCGACGAATTTACGGACCGCGTCCAATCGGATGCGAAGATTGCTGTGAACCACGGGCCGACATTTGGGACGGGTGGCGACAATTTCCTACGCTTCAACCTCGCCGCGCCACGCGCACAAATTCAAGAAGCCGTTGACCGGCTTGCAAAAGCATTCGGCGATTTACAGTAGGTTAGCGGCCTAACAACGCGATCGGCGCATCCTTGATACGTTCAAAATCAAGCGGTGCGCCGTCATTTGCGGCTGTGTTGCGTTTAAATTCGTAGACCATTTGGCCACCCTCTTGTGCGGCAGCGACGATCAGGCATTGGCTGACGTGGTGCCCGCCATCATAGATGTCCACGAGGCCGCGCAGTTTCGGCGCATCGTCGAGACCAAGCGCAAAGCCCGTGCTTGTCATGCGTTCAATTTTGTAGCTTTCGCCATTCACCTCAACCCGCAGACGGGTTTTCTTTGTCGCAGCTTTGGACTGGGCTGCGTGAAGCTCAGTCCGGATCGATTGTGGCAGTGATTCCAGCATAGTATTCCCCATCCAATGACGCAAAGCATGGCGGATAAATGGTTTCGGTCAAGTTAACCTTCCGCTGCGTTGCGGCATTTGGGTCAGGCTTTGACTTTGGGCCTTAATACGTGGGGTTTGGCCGCATCGTACAATGCGGAGTCAGGGAATCCGTGATCATCTGACAAGGCTGGCCCCAACAGAATCAGTGCCGTACGGGTGATTTTTGCATCCCGAACCTTCGCGCGGATGTCCGACAACGTACCGCGAATGATAAGCTGGTCCGGCCAGCCCACGCGATAAATCACGGCGGCAGGGCAATCCGCCCCGTAATGTGGGATCAATTGGCGTTCAATTTCACGTAACGCGCGGATGCCAAGGTGGATCGCAAGGGTCGTCCCCGTGCGGCCGAAATTGTCGAGGGTTTCACCCGCTGGCATGCCCGTGGATTTCATCGACATGCGCGTCAGCACGATGGATTGCGCAACTTCCGGCACGGTGAGTTCTTGGCCAAGCGCCGCCGCAGCCGCAGTATAGGCCGGCACACCGGGGATGATTTCATAATCGATTCCATCGGCCTTGAGGCGACGGATTTGTTCCGCGATGGCCCCATACAGCGATGGATCGCCGGAATGCACACGCGCGACGTCTTGGCCTTTTGCATGGGCCTTAACGATTTCAGCGTGGGTTTCATCCAAATGCATTGGCGCCGTATCCATGACCAGCGCACCTTCCGGCGCAATGGAAACCACCTCCTCTGGAACAAGACTTCCAGCAAATAGACACACGGGGCAGGCTTTGATCAAACGGGCGGCTTTAAGGGTCAGGAGTTCAGGATCACCCGGCCCTGCGCCGATGAAATAGACGGTCATTGTGTGGCCTCTTCTGGGATATAGGGGTCGTCGCGTTTCGCGGTTAAGTCGCCGTCGATCTTGCGGGCATAGCCGCGCGGCGTGAACATACGTGGACCGGTCCCCAGCTGCGCGAGCCGTGAGTTGGAGGAGCCGATGAGAACCACAGTGAGCATATCAACTTCATCCACCTCGAGTTCGTCAAGGCGCCGGTAACGCACAAGTTCTGTCGGACGACCAAGGTTGGAGGCCAGCATCACGGGGGTGTCGGCGGGGCGGTATTGCAGCAGGATGTCGCGTGCTTCGGCCAGCAATGTGCGGCGGGTCTTGGACACGGGGTTATAAAAAGCGATGACGAAATCGCCCTGTGCAGCCGCGTTCAGGCGGCGGATGATGTCATCGCGCGGCGTAAGGAGGTCTGACAGGCTGATGGTACAAAAGTCATGGCCCAGCGGCGCACCAGCGCGGGCGGCTGCACCTTGCAAGGCAGAGACACCGGGGGAACAGACAACCTCGACGCGGCGGGCGGCATCACTGACGCCTTCTTCGTTTTCAGCGCGGTCCAGAAGTTCAAACACCAGCGCACCCATCGCGTAGATGCCCGCATCACCAGAACACACGAGAGCAACGTTCTTGCCCAGAGCCGCCTGTTCCANNCAACGCGCTTCTTCGCCGCCAAGCGGAAAATCGGAGCGGGTTTTTCCTGCGGCCAGAGGGCCGAGGAGGTCGATGTAAAGGCCATAACCCACCAGTTCTTCAGCATCCGCGACAAGACGGGATACTTCTGGCGTACGCCAAGCGGCCTGACCCGGCCCGATACCCACAACGGACAAGCGGCCACGGGAGCGGCCTGCATGTTGCGTGATCGGTTCGGGGGCGCGGGCGATGGCGCAGGTGGCGGTTGCTGTTTTGGACTTCTCAACAGTCAGGGTTGCATCTGGACCAGCGGCGGCAAGGGCCGCACCTTCAGACACGCCGTGACAGCCGACTTCGGCGAAGACCACGTCGGACGGGTTGGCGAGGCGCGATGCTTCGCGTTCCAGTTCAGCCGCCGTGAACACACGCAATGGAACACCAAGGCGCTCGGCCGCTTGGATGATCGCGGGTTCGTCTGCCTTGAGGTCAATAGAAGCAACGCAGGCGATTGCACCGTTGGCGATGTTGTTGGCGTGCAGCGTGTCTTGCACAAGCTGCCAGAGGTCTTCGGGGCTGGCGTTGCGGGCGCACCCTAGACCCAATACGAAGGATTGCGGGTGATAGACGAGGCGCGTTTCGCTGCCTGTTTCGTCGGCCTCAGTCACGCACAATTCGATGTCGTTTCCGTTCGGAAGATCAGCGTCAAAAATCGGTGTGCCGGACCATGTAACGCCGCCGCCGGACAGCAGGTTTGCCATAACAGATTTGGCGTCATGGGGGTTTTGCAGGCGATACCCGAGAGGGGGTTCATCAAGAGCAACACCCAGCGCGACATCGCCAGCGGTTGTCACTGCGGCAGTGGCGCCTAGCGCATCTGCGATCTGTTTCGCCAGACGATTGGCACCGCGATGCCCGCCGAGGAGCGGAACGACGACCTTGCCGTCATCCGACACGGAAACGACAGGTGGTTCAGAGGTTTTATCGTTGAGCTGGGACGCCACGCCGCGGATCAGGATACCGGAGGCGCAGACGCCAATGATTGGCGTTCCAGACGCAAACAAATCGCGCGTGTGATCGAGCGCGTTGGCGAAGAAGGCGTCAGCGTTCTGCACCCGACCCTCGCGGCCATGAACGGCGCAGTTGAGCGCCTTTGCGATGGTGTGTGCAGTGGGTTCGCCGGATTTGGAGAGTGCGAGAATTACAGGTTTTACAGCCACGGGTCAGCCCCTTTGGTGAGCAATATCATTGAGAAATAAGGCGCCTTTTCAGGCGCTTGTGAGAGAGGCACGACAACCTGTTCCGGCAGGGTCGCGCGTTCGATGTAGGTTGCGCTGTCGGTGAGACCGAGGTCGTCAAGCACAGCGCGAATTTTGGGTAAATGCCGCCCGACCTTCATGATCGCCACGGCTTCGGCGCCCGCAATGCGGTTGCGCAAGGTGGCCTCATCCATTGGGCCCGGCAGAACGGTGAGGCGCTCGTTGCGGGCCACGAGGGGGCGGCCAGATTCAGCGGCGCAGGCCGTGATTGAGGTGACACCGGGGACAACTTTGACGGTGAACCGGTTCGTTAACCGCGCATTAAGATACATGAACGACCCGTAAAAGAACGGGCCCCCTTCACATAAGCAGGCGACATTTTCGCCTGTTTCCAGTACCTTAGCGATTTCAGCCGCGCCTTTATCATAGGCGGCCCGTGCTGGTTCGCAGGCTGTTGTCATCGGCACGTCCATGCGGATTTCACGCACGTTTGGGCCGATTAGGTCAGCGGCGATGGCACGGGCGAAGCTGTCACCGCCCGCAAGCG
>DQCL01000293.1:0-813 GCA_003533975.1 Octadecabacter sp.
CCAACGTCTGCCAAAGCGCGGCTTTTCCAAGCCGAACCGCAAGAAATTTGCAGTTGTGAACCTTGGTCTGATCCAGAAGTTCATCGACGAGAAGAAGCTCGATGGTAAGTCCATCACTGAGGATTCACTCGTAGCTTCCGGCCTTGTTCGCCGCAAACTCGACGGCATTCGCGTTCTCGCAAAGGGCGAAATCACTGCGAAAGTAAGCATCGAAGTCACCGGCGCATCTGCTGGTGCAGTTGAAGCCGTTGAAAAAGCTGGCGGTAAACTGACAGTCACAGCTGCGGCAGCGACAGAATAACACCTTGTGAGGGGCGGCAACGCCCACTACATCGTTAATCGACTTAGACGCCGCCGCTTGGTCATCCTTGCTGGCGGCGTTTGCATAACAGACCGACCTTTATAGATAGGCACCTATTCAATGGCATCAGCAGCAGAGCAAATGGCCGCGAACACCAGCTGGAGCGCATTTGGCCAAGCCAAAGAACTGCGCCAGCGTATCCTGTTCACGCTTGGCCTCCTCATTGTTTACCGCATCGGCACGTATATTCCGGTTCCTGGAATCGACGCTGACCAATTGCGTGCATTCATGGATGACGCAGCTGCAGGCATTGGTGGTATTTTGTCGATGTTCACCGGTGGTGCGTTGTCCCGCATGGGCATCTTTGCGCTCGGTATTATGCCCTACATTTCGGCGTCCATTATCGTGCAATTGCTTGGCGCGATGTGGGAACCGCTGAAAAACCTCAAAAAAGAGGGCGAAGCGGGCCGCAAGAAACTGAACCAATACACCCGTTACGGCACCGTGGTGCT
>DQCL01000293.1:871-2868 GCA_003533975.1 Octadecabacter sp.
GGGCTTTATTTCCAAGTTGCCTGTGTGATTACACTTGTTGGTGGCACGATGTTCCTGATGTGGCTGGGTGAGCAGATCACCGCGCGCGGCATTGGTAACGGTATTTCGTTGATTATCTTCGTCGGCATTATCGCCGAAGTTCCAGCTGCATTGGCGGGCTTCCTTGCTCAAGGTCAGGAAACAAACAACTGGGGTTTGATCCTCGGGGTGTTCGCGATGGTCATTGCGATCCTTGCGTTCGTGGTCTTCATGGAGCGCTCGTTGCGGAAAATCCACATTCAGTATCCGCGCCGTCAGGTCGGTATGAAGGTGTTTGATGGCGGGTCTTCTCACCTGCCAATCAAGGTTAACCCAGCGGGTGTTATCCCTGCGATCTTCGCATCCGCGTTGCTGCTGTTGCCGACAACACTGTCTACGTTCTCTGGCGGACAGTCCGGCCCGGTTATGTCAACTTTGCTTGCATACTTTGGTCCAGGTCAGCCGCTGTACTTCGTGTTCTTCACAGCGATGATCGTGTTCTTCACGTTCTTCTACACCCGCGAAGTTGCGTTCAAGACGGACGAAGTTGCCGACAACCTGAAAAACCAAAATGGTTTTGTTCCCGGCATTCGCCCCGGTAAGCGCACGCAGGAATATCTTGATTACGTTGTGACACGTGTCTTGGTGCTGGGTTCTGCTTACCTCGCACTCGTTTGTTTGCTGCCTGAAATCCTGCGCAGCCAGTTTTCCATCCCGTTCTACTTTGGTGGTACTTCGGTGCTGATCATTGTGAGTGTCGGCATGGACACGATCCAACAAATCCAAAGCCATCTGCTGGCACACCAGTACGAAGGCCTTATCGAAAAATCCCAGTTGCGCGGTAAGCGCGGCGGCAAGAAGCGGAGCCCGCAGCGCAAATGATCAATATTATTCTTCTCGGACCACCCGGAGCCGGCAAAGGCACACAAGCACAAAAGCTCGTCGAGGGTCGCAACATGGTCCAGATTTCTACTGGCGATATGCTGCGTGCAGCGCGCACATCCGGAACCGAGATGGGGAAAATGGTTGCAGGCGTGATGGATCGCGGTGAACTCGTCACGGATGAGATCGTGATCGGCTTGATCCGCGAACAGCTCGAAGCAGTCGGCGATCACGGCGGCTTCATTTTTGACGGTTTCCCACGGACGCTCGCTCAGGCCGACGCATTGGGTGCTCTGATGGCCGAACTTGGCCAGAATCTGGATCATGTGATTGAACTGGCTGTGAACGACGAAGTCCTCGTTGAACGCATCCTTGGTCGCGCAGCCGATGCCGTTGCCGCAGGTGGCGAAGCTCGCGCCGACGACAACGAAGAGAGCCTGAAGGTCCGCCTCATGGCCTACTACAAACAGACATCCCCACTGATCGGCTACTACCATGCCAAAGGCGATTTGAGCTCCGTTGACGGTCTGGGCACCATGGATGGTGTCGCCGCTGAGATTGCGGGCGTTCTAGGTTAAGTTTCACGGGGGTTGACGCCTTTGCTTAACCCTCCTAAACAGCGCCGTTCCCTCAAGGAACGTGCCTGAGTCGCTCTTAGGCGAAACACCTCGATATGACTTAAGGTCGGCAGCAATACGCTCCGGCCTTACGTTGTGAAAAAAGGGTCTGGAATGACGGACCCGCAACGAAAAGGAATTGCACACGTGGCACGTATTGCCGGCGTAAACATCCCGACTGCAAAGCGGGCTGTTATTGCCTTAACCTACATCACCGGAATCGGTAACACCTCCGCAAAAGCTATTTGCGAAGCCGTAAACATTGACCTTACCCGTCGTGTTAACGAATTGTCCGACGCCGAAGTTCTCGCCATCCGCGAGCACATTGACGCAAACTACATGGTCGAAGGTGACCTGCGCCGCGAAGTTCAGATGAACATCAAGCGCGCAATGGACCTTGGTTCATACCGTGGCCTGCGTCACCGTCGTAACCTTCCTGTACGCGGTCAGCGTACCCACACCAACGCTCGTACCCGCAAA
>DQCL01000187.1 GCA_003533975.1 Octadecabacter sp.
GATCCTTCCTAACGGTTGCGTTGCCCACGACCCAAAGCACGGCCCAACGACGCGGCAATCTGGCTCTGGCTGCGCTTGAAACTCGCCGCATCCGGCGTGCTGATATTCATTGTGATGTTCACGGCCTGCCCGCCTTGCGCCTTCACGCCCAAACTTCCGTCAGCGCCACGCGTCAACGGCATTATCGCCTCCGGCCCCGCTTCACCCATCAAACCAGTCCCGCCCCGCATCGGGAAATTCATCGGCCCCGAAACGACACCGCCCTTGGCAAATGGTGTCACGCGCCCTTGGCTGAACGCTCCACCTTGCTCAAACGGCATCATGCTGGACACGAGCGAATTCACGCCCCCCGCGAGAAGCCCGCCAAAATGGTCCGTCACCGGTTTCAACGCATTATTGTAAACCGTGCGCGACATCGCTTCGCCCACCGTCGCCAATGCGTCCGACAACGAGCGCCCATCAAACACCAGCCCGTCAAAGGCCTTGCGTAAACCACCCGAAAACCCACGCTCCAGATTACCCAAATCGCGCGTGGTATCACCCAAGGTCGCCTTCATGCGCCCCAATTGCGTATCAAACGCATCCGTCATCGCCGTGACCGACCCCAAGGTCTGCTCAAGTGCTTTGGCCTCGGATTCTAGCGCGTCCAAACCGTCAATATCATCCATCCTCATCTCCACTTTCTTGATCAGGGAACCGCGAGGCTAGATCATCCAACCGCCCGCGGTTCATCGGCATCTCACCCAACTCAGGCCCCAACAGCAGCCACATATCCGCCGGTGTAAGGGCCCAAAATTCATGCGGCTTCAGCCCCAAGCCACGCAGTCCTGCCCGCATCAAACCGGGCCAATCGAAACCGGTCATGGGGTGGCAAAGGCACGGGCAAGCAGTTGCGCCGCAACCTCGGCCGCGCGTACAACACCACCCTCAATCTGCGCCCCAACCATATCCCGCGCAGATCCCTGCCAGCCGCCACCACGCAAACCCGCAACGATCAGCGCCAACACATCACGAGTTGAAAACCCGCCGCTCTCGAACCGTTTGACCAGCTCAACCAGTGTGTCCGCCCCCAGCGCCGCTTCCAACTCGGCCAAGGCGCCCAGCGTCAATTTGCACGTATAAGCCTGCCCATCGACCACCAATGCGACCTCGCCAGCCCATGGATTATGCGGCGCGTTCATGTCCATTACGGGAAGGCCACAAAGGTGATTTCACCGGCAGATGTCAGCGACATCTCATAGGTCGCCTCGCCGTTGTGCGATCCCGCATATTCGATCGAACTGACCAGAAAAGGTCCTTCGATGGTGCCAAAATCTGGCACGATCACCTGAAAGTCAGGCGTTTCACCGTCAAAGAAAATCTCGCGGACACGTTCGTCCGTGCTGTCATCTTTAAACACGCCAGACCCACTGATAGACGCGGTTTTCACACCCGCACCACCCAGCACCTCGCGCCAGCCACCTGTGCTTTCCAGTGACGTCACATCAACCGTTTCCGCGTTAAAACTAATGCGCGTTGCACGTAGCCCCGCCGCCGTTTCAAACAGGCCGCCACCCGTCATGTCGATCTTGATCAACAGATCCTTGCCATTTTGCGCTACCATGAGAAATACTCCGTAAGTGTTTGAAAATAAGTCAATTAGACGGAATTCCGTCAGTCGTCTTGAACGATTGCCTTGAACGTCAGATCAATACGCCGCTCGTCCGCCGTGCCGACACGCACCGCTTTTGCGCGGTAGAAATTCAGGGCAACTAACGAGCCGCGGCTTAGCACCAACGCGGCATCCACAAGCACGTCGGACACGGCCGCCGCAGCCTGTTTTGCAGTTGCGAACCCCGCGCTGTCCGTAACGACGGACACCGTGAATTCATGCACAGCCCCTGCGCCGGTTTTATCGGACATGTCCTTCACCAGCTCTGGGCCGAGGGCCACGTAAAGCGATGGCAACGTGCCCGCTGGCAAAGCGTCGTAGATATCGGCACCGACCAAGCCGGCCAACGTCGCGTCTGCCACCAACGCCTGATAGATCGCCGTTTGCAGCGCAGCTGAAACCCCGTAACTCATGCCACTGTCTCCTCTTGCGCTGTGCAATTCAGATACCGCGCATCCGCATCGTCTTCGGCCACAGCCAAAATCACGAACGTCCGCTCACCGTCTTTAAACCTTTGGTTTGCTTGGGGCCGCGCGTCCGATCCCGTCGGCGCCGCACGTACGATGATCCGGTACGCCACACGGCTGAGCGGTGCCGCAACACCCGCCGCTTCGCGCCCGGTGCGGGCCGTTACATTGGCCCATAACGTGCCCAGCGCCGTCCAGCCTTGGGTGTACCCCCCCGCACCATCACTGGCTTGCGTCGGGGCCTCTAGCACCAATTGGCGGTTCAATCGCGGGGCCATCAGTTGGCTCCTCCACCGAGCAGACGCAGCGTGCGGTAGCGTTCAATCAACGCACTCACACCGAACGGCATGCAGCCGCCGTCATACTGAACTTCATGGCGGTATTCGTAGTAATGCGCGGCCAGCAGCAACACCGCTTGGCGCAGATCCGCGGGCACATCGCTCCACTCAGGGCCGAAGCCCGCAAGCATACGAATGCGCGCGCTGTCGGTCTGACCAATGTTTGGCAAACACGTAGAAACCGCGGCCAATACAGGGCGCTGCATATCCGCACGCAAGTGATACACTTCAGGATCAACAACGCTCTCCGCACCCATGCGATCCACCATCACCACATCGACAATCGCGCTCACTGGGGCGATTGGTAGCGCTTGCGCCGCCGCATCACGCCACTGGGTCACGCTCCAACTAAAGGTGCGTTCTATCAACGCTTTACCCGTGCGCGCCTCAATCGCGGCCAACGCCGAGCGTAGGAAATTCTCTAATAGGTCGTCCTGCAATCCATCATCGGAAAACCCCGATCCAAGGCGCAGGTGTTCTTTGAAAAAGGCAACCGGCAAGGCGCCCGTTGGCACTGTGGTTTCTTCGATCAACATCATGGATTAACTCCGAAATCGGCTTGATAAATTCGATAAAATGCCCGGGCGCGTGCCCCCCGCATTGCTCGGACGGAAGGAAGCAGCTGGACAACGCGAGGGTTAACTCACGTCTCGCACACGCCCGGACCACGGGCGCGAGGAGTACCCCCGCACCCGTCCCCCTCAGCCCTTAGGAAAGGCCGAACTTGAGAAGCTTGATCGCAGCGTAATCAGACACCGCACCACCCACGCGCTTGGTCGCATAGAAC
>DQCL01000130.1 GCA_003533975.1 Octadecabacter sp.
GTTCGGCCTCAAGCGCGGCCATACAGCCCATACCTGCGGATGTAACTGCTTGGCGATATTTGTGATCGATCAAGTCTCCCGCTGCAAAAACGCCAGGAATTGACGTCGCGGTACTGTCAGGCTGAGTGACAACATAGCCGCCCATGTGGGTTTCAAGGTGGTCCTTGACCAATTCGTTGGCAGGCGCGTGGCCGATTGCGATGAAAACACCTTTGGCTGGAGTGTCTGTGATTTCGCCGGTCTTCACGTTTTTGGTTTTGACCCCTTCAACGCCAAGCGGGTTGTCACCGCCGTAGACTTCCTCAAGCTGGTTGTCCCAAAGCGGCACGATTTTTGGGTTTTTCATCAGACGGTCAATCAGGATGGCCTCGGCGCGCAATTCGTCGCGGCGGTGAATCAGCGTGACCTTGGATGCGAAATTGGTGAGGAACAGCGCTTCTTCGACGGCGGTGTTCCCGCCACCGACGACAACGATTTCCTGACCGCGATAGAAGAAGCCATCGCATGTGGCGCAGGCTGACACGCCGAAGCCTTTGAATTTCTCTTCGGTTTCAAGGCCGAGCCATTTGGCGCGTGCGCCCGTGGCAAGAATGATCGCGTCAGCCTCGTAGACGGTGCCGGAGTCCGATTGGCAAACGAAAGGGCGCTTGGAGAAGTCGATGGACGAGATAATGTCCCCGATGATTTCGGTGCCCATCGCGCGGGCGTGTGCCTCCATGCGGAGCATCAAGTCGGGGCCTTGTACTTCATTGTCGCCAGGCCAGTTCTCAACTTCGGTTGTGGTGGTTAGCTGCCCACCGGGTTCAATGCCTTGCACAAGGATCGGATCCAACATGGCGCGGCTGGCGTAAACGCCGGCTGTGTATCCAGTCGGGCCGGAGCCGATGATAAGAACTTTAGTTTTGCGTGTGTCGGCCATGATGATCCCCTTTGTTGCTGTCCATATAAGCAGCGATGCCTGTGGGGAAAAGGGGGGGCGCGCAGGAGAGTGGGTGCGAAGGAATATTGCGGGGTGGCGAAATATTGTTGCGCATGGTCGGGGGTGCGCGTATGAATCGCGACAGCCACAAGGGGACACGCGCAACCATGCCAGGACAGAAGTTAGACGAAATCGACCGGATGATTCTTGCAGAGCTGCAAGCGGACGGTCGAATGACCAACGTTGAACTGGCGAAGCGCGTCGGTATTTCAGCGCCCCCGTGTCTGCGCCGTGTTCGAACCTTGGAAGATCAAGGGTTCATTCGGGGCTATCATGCGGACGTGAATTCACGCGAGCTGGGCTTTGAAGTGCAGGTTTTTGCGATGGTCGGATTGGTGAGCCAAGCTGAAATTGATCTCAGCGCGTTCGAAGCAAAATGCCAAGGCTGGCCGCTTGTACGTGAATGCCACATGTTGAACGGCGAGGTCGATTTCGTGCTGAAATGCGTGGCGCCTGATCTACGCACGTTCCAGAATTTCCTGACAGAAGAACTGACCAGTGCCGACAACGTAGCAAGCGTGAAGACGTCATTGGTTATTCGCGGCGCAAAGGATGAACCGGGTGTGCCGTTTGATGTTCTTGAAGAACGTCTGAAGCGCGACGCGTAATGCCTTAGGCGACCACGCTGAAATCCAGATCATGCAACGATAGGCGCGGATGCATAAGCATTCCGAACTGTTCGATCCGTTCAACGTGCGGGAACAGCCCCATGTAAAGTTCAAGCATTTCACCGCGTAGACCAAATTCATGACGTGCGCCGGGGTTATGGCTGTCCACTTCGACGCCGTTCACAGCGATCCGTTCGTGGGCCGTGAAACCCAGCTGGAATACCTGAACAGGTGCTTGTGGCTGAATTTCGACAATGTTCACGCCATCAATAAAATCAGTTGCCGGAACGAAGGCAGCAGTGTGCCCTGTAACACGTTGAAGTGTAGGTGATTTTTGATAAAGCCGCGCCGATGGCCCGAGCAGTAGATCGGGCATCGGGCGGCCAATTCCGAGCGCATCAGCAGCGATGCGGACCAGCTTTCCCATACGCGCGTCTTGCTGTGGCGCGTTGGGAACCACTGTCATCGAACCGCGCCAATGAACTGTTTGAAAGCCGTTGGTGACGGTCTTTACTTGGTCACCGGGAAGGATGTCTTCGACAGCAACTACACCGCGATCCGTTTTGAGAAGAGCGCCGCGGGCGAGAGAGCCAAAACTGTCTTCAAACGCGCGATGCGCCGGTGCGATGCGGGTAAAGTCGTCAATGTCGCCATTTGGAAGCAGATGGACGACCTCGTAGCGGCGCATGAGTTGCTGCGCGCGCTGAGGTCGTCCGTCTTGCCGAGTAAACCGGGCTGAGGAGGCCACCGGAACTTTGCGTTTTCCCTGCGCGAGGCCCGCGCGGGCTGTGGGGGTCGTGTTCATCATGCGATCACCAGTCTGGTTGGTCACATCATCTGTTGGCCCCCGCCAACAACATCTGAGGAGCGTTTCGTTAATTGGAATATGTCCTAACGCGCTTTGATCGGTCAAACATTCCTGCATTTCGGGGGTATATTGGGATCAATCAACACGAAACTACGCGGATTGTTGAGCGTAAGAGAACGCGGCTGCCATATTTCGCGAGTCTGTCGGGGGACGGCAAGGCCCCAAAACGAGAATCGCCGCCCCGCAGAATGCGACGGGACGGCGATTTCTGGCCAGCGAGGGAGGGCGCCGGCGATGTAAGTGGATTTAGGTGACCAAGTTACGCAGCTGGGCGAACCGTGCGGATTTCCATGTCGGAGAGTGCCGCGACAGCGCGGCGGCTGGCGATAAAGGCTTCGCGGCGCAGGCCACGTTCCCACGGCATCTTCATGCTGCATGATTTGGCTTCGGCAATCGTAGACTGCATCCAACGGGGTGTCTTAGTCATGGGCTGTTCCTCATGTATGTCTTCTTGCTCGATGGGGTGAAGATGACGATGCAAAGCGGCATGAGTTTGGCTGGTTGCGAGAATTTTCAAATTATTTACGAGCCGTGCCGAGGAAAATGTGGCGCGGTGTGAAGCGGCTGCAAGGGTCTGTATATTAAGGGTAATGTGCGCGATTGTGGACAGTCCGCCCCCTGAGGATGGGATTGTTTCCGGTTGAAGTTGGCAAAGAAATGGCAAAAGCCGCCGCATTTCAGTCCAGATCAGGCCGTTGGTCCAAGTGTGATTGCTGCGATCAGGCGGCCGTAATCAGCCTCCTTGTTATGGGTCGTGCGGCGGTAGCTATAGAAGCGGTCCGGATCATTGTAAGTGCAATGCCGCGTCCATTCGGCTTGACCAACGCCGGCCTCGCGCAGGCGGTGTATACCCAGTGCCGGAAGGTCGAACTGGTATTTGCCGTTTTCGCCATTTGCAAAGAACCGCGCGAAGGCCGGATCTTTCGCAATGAAGTCTTCAAAGAACTCTGGTCCGACTTCATAGGCGGTTTGGCTGATGCAAGGGCCAATAACGGCTGAGATATTGTCGCGCATTGCACCAAGGGCTTCCATCGCGTCGAGTGTGGTTTCCAGAACGCCATCAAGCGCACCTTTCCAGCCCGCATGGGCCGCACCGATGACGCCCGCAGTTGCATCCGCAAACAGCACCGGCTGACAATCGGCAGACAGAACCGACAGCGCTACCCCCGGCGTTGCCGTGACCAGCGCGTCGGCTTTGGGGCGGTCGGTGTTGGGGGCGGTGACTGTTACAACATCGGGTGAATGGACTTGATACACGCCCATCAACGCGTCCGATGTCACACCCATCGCTTCGGCAACGCGGTTGCGGTTGATGGTGACGGCTTCGTGCTGGTCCGAGCTTCCTGTGCCGCAGTTGAGACCTTCGAACACGCCAGAAGATGCGCCGCCGCGACGGGTGAAGAACCCGTGGTGAAACGGGGACAGGCTGTCAGCGGTGATGATTTCTAGGGTCAAGGTTCCAGTCCCGCAGGTGGCGGGGCCCCGTCAGGGTAGAGCCCCAGTACTTTGAACAGCGAACCCATTTCTGACGGGTGCGTCAAGCGGCGGTGGGCGGCAATGTGCTGATCTAGGGCGTCATTGCGCAAATTGTTGGCAAGTGTTTGGGCACGCTGCGTGATGCCGAGGCGTTCCAGAAACACACCTTGCGGGGTGAGGCGGGTGTGTTTGGCGGGGCTTGCGTTCGTTGCGATGGCCTCAAAGTCCACATGCGCGGTGATGTCGGCTTCGCCTGCGTTTGCGAACGGGTCAACCGGCGCGTGGTTTTGCAAGGCTTGCAGGGTGTCCCCAAGGGAGCGCCAATCGCCGTAATCAATTATAAGGGCCACGCCGCCGTGAGACGCGATGCGTGTGGCAATGTTTTGGGTGATCGCGGGAAGGGCGGGGCAATGTTCAACGATATCGCCCGCTTTGGTGTCGTTTAGGCGGTGGTCGAGCAGCGCGATGTGGGACGGGGCGGAGAGGCCAGCAACCAGTGCTTCGCCCTGAGCGCCGACCTGCACTTCGCGCCAACCGTTATCATCGCGGTGGAATTGGCGGATTGGCAGAGCGTCAAAGAATTCGTTGGCGACAAGGAACAGGGGCATGTCTGGTAGGGTGGTGATGTTATCGTGCCATGTGGCGTTGGGAACCCGCGTAGCCTGTTCCTTGCGCAGGGTTGGAGATGTTTCAACGAAGTGGACCTGAGCGGCGTCATTGAAGCCCGCAACGCTGTGTGTGGCCCGCAGGATGTCTGCCATTAATGTTCCACGGCCGGGGCCGAGTTCTGCCAATATGAAGGCTGCTGGCTGGCCTTGATCAAGCCACGCCTGCGCCAGTGATAAGCCGATGAGTTCACCAAACATTTGGGAAATTTCCGGCGCGGTGGTGAAATCCCCCGCAGCACCGAGCGGATCACGGGTGGCGTAATAGCCCAGCGTCGGGTGCATCAACGCATCGGCCATATAGTCGGCCAATGTGATCGGGCCCGACGTCGCAATACGCGCAACCGTAAGGTCGTGTAGTTTGTTCATGCTTTGCGGCGGGTGAGGATGATGACGATCAAACCGCCGAGGATCATCGGGATCGAAAGCGCTTGTCCTTGGGTCAGACCCCATGTGCCGAAGTCGTAGGCCCAGCCGATGGGGTTATCCTGAGAGGTGAATTGCGCGTCCGGTTGGCGCACAAATTCCACCATGAAACGTGACAGTCCGTAACCCATTAGGAAAACTGCAACGAGAGACCATTGCCGTTTCAGCCAGCCGCGTCTGAACGCGAGGTACATGATAATGGCGCCGAGAAGCAGGCCTTCAAGACCGGCCTCATACAGTTGACTGGGGTGGCGTGCGGGTTCGTCGCCGTAATAGAACCACTGGCCAACCGTCGTGCAAAGCTGGCGGGCAGGGTCAACGCACATCGACGGGAATTTCACGCCCCAAGGCAGGTCGGTGGCGCGGCCCCAGAGTTCTGCGTTGATAAAGTTAGTAATGCGAACGAGAAAAATCCCCGGTGTCGCCGTAAGCGCGAGAATGTTGGCGACGTCGCCCAAGGGGGCACCATAGCGGCGTGCGCTGATGACAACGGCGACGCAGACGCCAATAAAACCGCCGTGGAACGACATGCCGCCGTCCCAGATGCGAAAGGCCGACAGTGGATCCCTTAGGAACTGGCCATTGCCATAAAACAGCACATAACCAACCCGCCCGCCTGCGATGATCCCGATGATGACCCAGGTCAGCAGGTCTTCGATTTGATCACGGGTGAGCGAGGGCGTGCCGTCGCGCCAGAGCGATAGGCGTTTGCTGGCGAGTACCGTGATCCACCAGCCGATGACGATGCCCACGATATAGCCCAAAGCATACCAACGCAGCGCGAAGGAGAACCCGAAAAGGGAAATGCTGAAAATCTCGGGTGAGATATCGGGGAAAGGGATTGCTGCCAACATGTGCCCTGTTGTGACGCAGGGTGCGACGATGTCAACTGGTCTGCGGGGTTGTTTTGCATCCAATGCGCGCCCATATAGCGGATAACAGAATGGAGAACGCCATGCAGACCCGTAACAAAGTCTTTGACGACATTTCGCAATTGATGACCAATGCTATGGGTGTGGCCCAAGGTGCCAAGGATGAAGCGCAGACAGCGATGTCGTCTATGGTAGACCGCTGGTTGGCAGATCGTGATTTTGTGACCCGCGAAGAATTCGAGGCCGTGCGCACGATGGCGCAGAAGGCACGTGAAGAGAACGCGAGCCTTCTGGCGCGTATTGAAGCGCTTGAAGGTAAGTAAGCGGAGCGGCGTTGCCGCCCATTATGATTGATGGATTAGGGCTGCCGCTGGGTGGCCCTTTTTTATGTCGCGTGGGTTGAACGGGCGGACTGGGGCGCTGCCCCAGACCCCGAGGTTTAAGAAACAAAAGAAGTTTAGAGACGCCCGATCGGAGGGACCATCGTACCGCATACGAGGCTGGTGAGAATGCGTGGTGTCGGCGGAATTTGACTGATCGGGAACAGGGCGCGGTCGCGGATAACGGGAAGGAGCGCGCTGTCGGATTGATACATTGGCGTGAAGGCCCATGACATCGCCTGATAGATTTTTGTGTGCAGACGGCGCGCGCGCCCGTAGGCTGGGAGGGCTTGTTTTATGGGACGTGTGTTCAAAGCGCGTGCGAGCGCAAGAGCGTCGAGTAGCGCCATGTTTGCCCCTTGTCCCAGTTGCGGTGAGGCGCGGTGTGCGGCGTCGCCGATGTGAACTAAGCGGTTGTTATAAGGGCGGTTTAGGGTGCCGTGGCTGTAGCGGGCGAGTGTCATTTGGTCTGGGTCGGTGATTTGATTCACGAAGGGTGCGAGGGCGGGCCAGAGGCTTGTGGCCTCGTCCTTCCATGCGTCTAGGCCCGCGTCTTGCCATGTTTTGTAGCTGTTGCTGGGGAGGGACCAGAATACGGCGGCCTTGAAGGTGTCATCGTTTGGAAATGTGCCGATGGGCAGGGCGCCGATCATGTGGGAGGCTTTGACGTAGCGCTGGGAAAGGTGGTGTTTGGGAAGCTCTGTGTTTTCGGGCCAGTCCACCGTGCCCCAGATGGCGCCGTAGCCTAAAGGTTTGGCTTTGATTGGAGAGAGCGGCGAGCCTGCGCCGGAGCTGTCGATGCACAGATCAAAGGGGCCGTAGACGTCATGCGTGGCGGTGAAAACTCCAATACTATCATCGTCTTGGCGTACGGATGTGACATTGGATGCGGTGATAAGTGTGATGTTTGAACGGGTCTGCATCGCCTGCCAGAGCGCGTCAAACAGGGCGGCGCGGTGGATCGCGAGGCCGTAGGCGTTTGGGTCAACGAGGTCGTATTTTACGTCGAGGACGCGCTTGCCGGTTTTGGCCTCGATCCCGAGCATGTGGGTGACGCGATTGCCATAAGACAGGGCGGTTTCAAGCGCGCCGATTTCGGCCAAGACCTGTTGGCCAACAGGCTGAATGACAAGGCCGGACCCCACAGGTTTGGGGGCGTCGAACTGGTCAAAAACCGTGATTTCGTGACCTTGATCCGCCAGCAAACTGGCCGCTGTCAGCCCGCCCATTCCGGCCCCGATAATGGCGATGCGCATACTCAAAAACTCCGTACGGATAGCGTATGGGTCCCGTATGGAACCCATATGGGTATCGTATGGGTAATCCCGCACCGCCATGCAAGTTACCAACAGGACAAACCGCGCACTTTACCGCAGGGGCGGGCAGGCCTATAAGCCCGCTATGAAACCTCGCGCGATCCAGATTATTCGAATTATTTAGCCGGTGCAGTGCCCCCCACCGCGCCGGACAAAGGTGCCCCGAATAATATCATGTATGATCCGCACCGCTCTTTTGAAATTCCCGAAATAACCTATCCGAAGGACGCCCCACATGTGCGCCGAAAAAGTTGAATACAAAACCACACTGAACCTGCCAAAGACCGACTTCCCGATGCGGGCTGGTCTGCCAAAACGCGAACCCGATTGGTTGGCGCGCTGGGCAGAAATGAACGTTTATGAAACGCTGCGCGAAAAGGCGAAGTCTGAAACGCGCGCACCGTTCACGCTGCATGATGGACCGCCCTATGCGAACGGCCATTTGCACATTGGCCACGCGCTGAACAAGATTTTGAAAGACATGGTTGTGCGCAGCCAGCAGATGATGGGGCGCGATGCGCGCTACATCCCCGGTTGGGATTGTCACGGTCTGCCGATTGAATGGAAGATCGAGGAAAAGTACCGCGAAAAGGGGCTCGATAAGGACGCTGTGGATGTTGTGGAATTCCGTCAGGAATGCCGCGATTTTGCATCCGGCTGGGTCGATATC
>DQCL01000299.1 GCA_003533975.1 Octadecabacter sp.
TATGCAGGCACCATCGTTGGTGGCGGGCCGGGCTGCGTGTCAGACGCGCCCGAAGATAAAACCGAAATCGACGCCCGCGCTGAGGCTGCATGCCTGTCTCTCATGGCGCAGATTACCGACAACGACCTGCCATTCATGGGGTGCTGTTACGGCATTGGCATCCTCGCGCATCATCTTGGCGCGACGGTCAGCAAAGACCGCTATGGTGAAACCGTCAGCGCCGTCACCTGCACCAAAACCCCAGACGGCAAACAGGACGCGTTGTTGCAAGGATTGCCCGAGAAATTTGACGCATTTGTTGGCCACAAGGAAGCAGTGCAACACCTGCCAACTGACGCAACACACCTGCTCTCCGGAGACGCCTGTCCGTTTCAAATGATCCGTTATAAATCAAACGTCTACGCCACGCAGTTCCACCCGGAAGCGGACGGCGACGTGTTTGCAACACGTATCCGCGTCTACAAAAACAAGGGCTACTTTCCGCCCCAAGAAGCAGACGCGCTAGCGCAGATGGTTCGGGCTGCCAATGTTACATCCGCCCCGAAAATATTGCGCAATTTCGTCAAGCGTTACAGCTGACCACCAGTGCCTACAGCGGCCAGAGGTACGGGATAACGGCAGAGGCCAATATGCCGATGCTTAGGTTTAGTGGCACGCCGACCTTCAAGAAATCGCTAAACTTATACCCGCCCGGTCCATAGACCAGCGTGTTGGTTTGATAGCCGATTGGCGTCGCAAAGCTGGCAGATGCCGCGACCATGACCGCCACAACCAGCGGTCGCGGATCATACCCAAGCTCAAGCGCCAACCCGATGGCAATAGGCGTGACAACAACCGCAACCGCGTTGTTGCTCACCATCTCGGTCAACACAGACGTGAGCAGGTAAATCGCCCAGATAATCAGGAACGGCGGCAACATTGCCAGCCCGGGTGCTACGCCTTTGACGATCAATTCCACTGCGCCAGAAGCCTGCAAAGCCGCCCCCACTGCAAGCATCGAAAAGATCAGGGTAAGCAAGCGCCCGTCAACAAAACTGAAGGCCTCTTCTGCATCAATGCATCGGGTGATCAGAACAATTGCGACGGCCAGAATGCTCAGCAGGAAAATCGGGGCAACACCAAATGCCGCAAGCCCGACGATCATCGCAAGTGCAAGCAGCGCGATGGGCGCTTGTGCACGCCGATAAGCGCGCGCTGAAGGGTGCGAGACATCAACCATGTCCATCTCAGCCGCGAGGCGCTGAATGTCTTCAGAAGACCCTTCCAGCAGCAAGGTATCCCCGACCCGCACGACGAGATCATCCAACTGACGGCCAATGTTCTGATTGCGCCGGTGCACAGCCAAAACATACACACCGTAGCGGCGACGCAAACGCAGCGCGCCCAGCGTCCGGCCGATCATCTTACAGCCCGGCGTAATCAGAACCTCAACCGTTTGGGATTCTACGGCGGACACTTGGTCAACACGCTTGAGTTCCTTGGTGGCTTGAAGTGACAGAAGTTCAGTCATCGCGGTCCGCAGCACAACGCGGTCACCCACAGCCAACTCGACACCCGCCATATTGCGACGCAAAGACGTGTCACCGCGAACGACATCCACCAACCGCACACCCTCGCGTTTGAACAGCTGAACGCCTGTCACTTCACGGCCAATCAGGTTGGACTCCGGCGGAATGACGGCCTCTGTAAAGAAACGCATCTTTGAGCGATCCGACAGAAGGTTCGCCATACTATCGCGATCCGGCAGCAGCTTGGGCGCGATTACGCCAAGATAGATCATACCCCATATAACCAGAACGATGCCCAGCGGGGTGACTTCAAAAATCGTGAACGGCTCAAGCCCTTCGGCGCGCGCGACACCATCAACCAGCAGGTTTGTTGACGTACCGATCAGCGTCAGCGTACCGCCCAAAATCGCCCCATAAGACAGTGGTATCAATAATTTAGACGCGGACAGACCCATCGACTTTGCAAGTTGCACGAATATCGGGATCATCACGACGACAACAGGCGTGTTGGACACAATCGCCGACGCCAGCACCACAAACGCCATCAATGCGCCTAGCGCCAATGCGGGTCTCGTCTTGGCGTTTCGTTCCGCCAACGCGGTGAGCGCATCCAAGGACCCCGTGCGCACCAACGCGCCCATAACAATAAACATCGCCGCAATCGTCCAAGGCGCAGGGTTGGACAGCACGGAAAGCGCATCCTCATAAGGCAACACGCCGGACGCGAGCAGCAAAGAAACCCCCGTGAGGGCGACGACTTCGGTGGGATAAGTTTCCCGCAAAAACAGCACAAACATGATCGCGACCACGGTAAGCGTTAGCACCGCCTGCCCTGTTTGCGAAATTCCGAAAAGCTCGACCATTGCGCGTCCTTCACCTTAATTCAGTTAGTTTCGCGTGGAGTGCGGGGCGGTGCAAGCCTCACATCGGGCCTTGTTGGCTTAACCGCCCGCCCTGACGCACGGCTTCAACGCGGGTCGCCTTGCCAGTACGATCATCGGTTTCGACATAGATGCCAGACAATGTCGCCTCGCCCTTGGCGGGTTCAAAACGCGACTTGGGCATGCCGGTGATGAACCGTCGCAACGGTTCTTCTTTTTGCATACCGATGACCGAATTGTAGTCGCCACACATTCCAGCATCGGATTGGAAGGCCGTGCCTCCCGGTAAAATCATCGTATCAGAGGTCGGCACATGGGTGTGCGTACCGACAACAATTGACGCCCGCCCATCACAATAGTGGCCCATCGCCATCTTTTCGGAGGTGGCCTCACAATGCACGTCAATCAGGCTGGCCTGCACGTTACCCCCCATTGGGTGGGTTTTTAGCACCGTTTCAACGGCGGAAAACGGGTCGTCAAACGCGCGCTTCATAAAGACCTGACCGAGGACTTGGGCCACAAGAACCTTACGCCCACGGGTTGCCTCAAACACGCGAAACCCCTTGCCCGGTGAGGCCTTGGAATAGTTCAGCGGGCGGATGATACGTGGCTCTGCCTCGCAAAACTGCATCATATCCTTTTGATCAAAGGCATGATCGCCAAGGGTTAGCACGTCAACGCCTGCACCTAATAACGCCTTGGCATGCGCAGCTGTCAGCCCCGCCCCGTTGGACGCGTTTTCACCGTTCACAACGACAAAATCGAGCTTCCAATCCTCGCGTAGCTTCGGGAGCCGTTCGATAATTCCAGTGCGGCCCGCGCGGCCCATGACGTCGCCAAGAAAGAGTATTTTCATGAGGGTGGGTATTCCAAGCGCAAGCGCCCGTGGCAAGGGGGGAATGGGGGCCAGCCCCCGTCCTGCGGACTCCCCCGGGATATTTGTGTGACAAAGACAGGGTTAAGAGGGCTCGATGATGCCTTGTTCGGTGACGATCAGGTCAAGGGGTTGATCAGTTGGTTCGAGCGGTAGATCGTCAATTTCCTGCGCGGCATAGGCGAAACCGATGGCAAGGGTTGATTTAATTGCGCGTAAGCCTTCAAGAGTTCGGTCATAAAAGCCACCACCATAGCCGAGCCGACCGCCGCTGCGAGAAAACGCCACAAGCGGCACAATCAGGATTTCGGGGGTAATCCAGTCCCCTGTTTCAGGAATACGTGCGCCGAATGCACCGTTGATCATTGTGCATTCAGGCGACCAAGTGCGAAATTTCAAAGGGCTGCCTGCAGCTTCGATAACGGGTAAGCAAACGGGACCATGTGCGCTGGCCTCTTCCATCGCTGGTGTTGGATCAATCTCAGTGCGCATTTGTGCGTAGCCGGCAAGCGGCACACCGCGATACCCAGCAAGAACCGATGACAGATGGCCCGCATGTCCTAAACCGGTTTCATGGGCAATTTTGCGCGCCGCAAAGGCCGATTTACGTGCCGCGTCTTTGCGCATCTGAAGCGTCATAGGAGCAACATCGCAGCGAGGCCGAGGAAGGCGAAGAAACCGACAACATCTGTGACGGTGGTAACAAATGCACCTGATGCCAAGGCCGGATCGATGCCCATTTTTTCAAGCACCACAGGAATTCCGGTTCCCGCAAGCCCTGCAACAACCATATTGATCACCATTGCCAAGGCGATAACCACACCAAGCATTGGCTGACCAAACCACACCCACCCAATGAGCCCCATCAGTACTGCAAAAATTGTACCATTCACGAGACCCACAAGAATTTCACGTCGAATAACCCGCCAGACGTTCGCCCCTGTAAGGTCTTTGGTCGCAATCGAGCGCACCGCAACGGTCAGCGATTGCGTTCCGGCATTGCCGCCCATGGACGCCACAATGGGCATCAACACGGCAAGCGCTACGAGGGTTGCGATAGTGTCCTCAAACATAGAGATCACGAGCGACGCAAATATCGCGGTGACCAAGTTCACAGCCAACCACGGGAAACGCCGCTTGGTTGTCGCGATCACTTTGTCCGTCAGGCTCGATTCCGCATCAACACCTGCAAGACGCAGAATGTCTTCGTCATGTTCGTCGTCCAGCACAATCATCGCGTCATCAATCGTGATGACACCAACCAGCCTGTCATCTTGATCGACAACTGGCGCGGAAATCAGGTGGTACTGATTGAACGCATAGGCCACATCTTCTTCGTCTTGATCAAAGCGAAAGGTTCGAAAGCTCTCTTCGACCAATTCGGTTAGCGGGTCTTTACGTGGCGCGCCAAGCAAACGCCCCAACGCCACGTAACCCACTGGTTTCATGCGCGGATCGACAAGGACGACGTGGTAGAAATGCTCGGGCAAATCATCCGACGCACGAAGGTAATCAATCGCTTCACCAACCGTCCAATGCGACGGCGCGCGCACGACCTCGACCTGCATGAGGCGACCGGCGGATTCCTCCGGGTAGGCCAGCGCTTTTTCGACAGCAACACGGTCCCCGGCCTCAAGCGCATCCAGAACCTGCCATTGTTGCTCTTCGTCGAGGTCTTCAACAAGGTCAACAACGTCATCTGACTCCAGATCACGCACAGCCTCGGCCA
>DQCL01000139.1:0-1830 GCA_003533975.1 Octadecabacter sp.
CGTGCCATTGTCTGCGCGATAGATCGTTGAAAATCCTGACTATGGGCCTGATGACGTGCGCCGAAATAGAAACTCACGATCGCACCCATTAACCACCACAAAGGGTCCGGCACCAATGAAATCCCCTGCATCCGTGTCGCGAACCAAACCGGATCAACCATCGCGACCACAAAAAGCCCAATAGTCCCGAAGGCCAGCAAAGGGCGCGGCAGACGGTTCAATCCATCCATAAGGCGATCAAAGAAACCCGCCCGTGGAACAGCAAACTCGGACGCGAACTGCTGCATGGATTGTCGTTTTATGCCCGCCTGACGCACCGCTGCGCCTTCAGCGTTCTCGCGAAACACCTGTGCCGTCTCGACGACCACATTGCGACCATCACCAAACACGCCTCCGAAAACCCGCTCGATCAAACCCATCTTGCTGTCCTGTCACGATGTTGTTCGTCGCTTAGGTGAAATCGAGGTGAAATGAATTCTTCCGCCCGCGTTATCCAACCGCCTTTGCCACCATCACGACGCCGTGCATATTTACGGCTGGCTGGGCGCGCGTCCGCCAATGCGTAATAGTAGTTGCGCCGCGCAATCCCATAAGCGTCAACGAAGTGGTCCACAGCAGCAGCCATGCCCTGCTCTGCGGCAACGATCGTCTGCGGCCCGATCACCCCGTCAACTGTCACCTCGATCCGCATATCTTGTAGCAAACGCTGCAAAATCCGCACCGCATTGGCACCCGCATTCACATACATATCAAACACCGACGCCTGCAGCTGGTTCGGCAAGTTACGAATATTGGGGCGGTTGAAATAGTGGTCGATAAAAATGGTGACAGCTTGTTCGCGCGTCAGCACACGGACATCTTGTTCCGTCACCTGACCGTCGCCATCCAAATCAAGCCCAAGGCGGCGCATTGTGTGAATGGTGACACCGTGGTTCGTAGCCCCCCCAGGGTCATCTGGGTCGTTTACGTACCCGCCCTCACGAGCGACAATACCTTCGGCGATTTGTTGGACTTCGTGCATCGAAACACCCCCATGCATTTGCGCATGAAGGATGACCGATGGGGGTTAACCGCTGGTAGCAGCACCGTCCGTTGCGTCACTCGCCTGCTCCTCAACGGGTTCGCAGTAGTTCTGCTGTTCGTGCATGTTTTCGACTTCGGCAGGCATGTAAGTTTCGTCATGTTTGGCAAGAATTTCAACAGCTTCAAACGTTCCGTTGATGTAGTTTCCTTGCCCAACCATACCTTGACCTTCTTCAAACAAGCTTGGCAAAATACCCTCAAACGTCACCGGAACAGCCGTAAAGCAATCGGTAACAACAAAGGACACATGCGTTCCCTCACCGCGCACAATTGAACCCGCTTGCACCATTCCACCAATGCGGAACAACTCAGACTCTTGTGGCGGCTCGGCAAGCACTTCGCTTGGTGAGCGGAAATAGTTAATTCCATCGCGAAGCGCATAGCCAATGATCCCCGTGGACAGCCCAAGCGCTACGAAAGCAACGACAATAATCTGGATACGGCGTGTTTTCTTAAGCGATTTCATTGTTCTACCCTAAGGAAATAGCGGAGCCATCATAAGCCCCTCTGTCTCTGGAAGACCTAACATCAGATTTGCGTTCTGCAAGGCCTGCCCACTTGACCCCTTGGTGAGGTTATCAAGAGCAGCAATAACAATGGCACGGCCTTCCCGACGGTCCGCAACCACCCCGACATGGCAGAAGTTTGATCCACGGATATGGCGAATGCTTGGGTGCTCCCCGAATGGCAGCACAACGATAAACGGCTCATCCACATACTGCTCAACCAGAACATCGTGAATGGCTT
>DQCL01000139.1:1928-2275 GCA_003533975.1 Octadecabacter sp.
AACTCACCCAAATGGCGGTGCGTGCCACCAACCGCATAGGCATGCGCGCCCTCCGACAGCTCTGCATGCAGCAAGTTTTCCTTCAAAGACCGACCAGCCCCAGACACCGCGCAGGCCAAATCCATGATGATTTCATCAAGGTCGATCACCCCCGCTGCGATCAAAGGCCGCAGCGCAAATTGCCCTGTCGCGGCATTGCAGCCAGTCCCCGCCACAAGACGCGCGCCCGCGATCTCATCGCGGTAAAACTCTGTCAGGCCATAAACGGCTTCTTTTTGTATCTCGACGGCAGCGTGTTCGTTCCCATACCACTTTTTGTAAACCGCAGGATCGCGCAACCGGAAGTC
>DQCL01000139.1:2400-5384 GCA_003533975.1 Octadecabacter sp.
AGCAATCAGGCGGACCAGTTCAGCGCCCGTATAGCCAGAGGCCCCTAGGATCGCAATTTTATAAGTCATTTCAAAGTCTCCGTGGCCAAAACTGCACGTTTTGGTTTGCGTCAAATATCAGTTAAGCGGCTTGAAACTGAATCTCTCGTCGCAGGAATTGCGTCGCGCTATTGCTCACGCGCTTTGGATCACCAGACGTCAAGAAACACGGTTCTCCGCCCCCGATCATCTCCGGATGGCGGTCAAGGTAGTCCGCAAGGCTCTCAGCAACCAGATTGGCCTGCGAAAAGACTTTCACATCATCCCCAAGCGCATTCTGGAACACGTCCTGCATCAACGGGTAATGTGTGCAACCCAAGATCGCGGCGTCCGGTTGCGGCATTTTACGTTTCAGGGCGTCCACATGGCTGTTCACCAATGCTTCGGCCAAGATCAGATCATTGTCCTCGATTGCGTCAACGACACCACCACAGGCCTGTGCTTCGACGTCCACGCCGATCGCACGGAAGGACAGCTCGCGTTGGAACGCGCGGCTAGACACGGTCGCAGGGGTCGCAAACAACGCCACATGCTTCACGCCAACTTCGCGCGGTGGTGAGTTATCCCCCCATGAGCGCTCAGTGAGCGCTTCAATCAAAGGAACAAATACACCAAGCACCCGCTTGCCGTCAGGCACCCAGCTCTCTTGCATCCGCCGAAGTGCGGCAGCAGAGGCCGTGTTGCACGCCAAGATCACAAGATCGCAGCCTGCATCAAACAAAGCTTGGGTCGCAGCCGTGGTTTTCTCATAGATATCGTCCGCCGTGCGCACGCCGTAAGGCGCATGGGCGCTGTCGGCGTAATACACAATCGGCACATCCGGCAGGCGCTTTTGCACCGCGTCCAACACGGTCAAGCCGCCTAAACCACTGTCAAAAATACCTACTGCCATTTGCCTAACCTCTGCGTTTGTAGCGTTCGTCAAATTCATGCCCGAAAGTTTGAACATTCAAAGGCGTCGGGCTTAGCTCATACGTGGCTTTGCGCAGGAAATCCATGCAGCTTGTCGCATCCGTTTTATAGGTGTTCAGCTTGTCGGCGGGAATTGGCTTTCCGACGACCACATTAACGTCAGACCCGACCCGCGCGCGAAACTCGCGTACTAAAAGTCCCATCCGCAAGGTGGTGTGCAAATGACTGGCAAGCTGAAACGCGCGGCTGTTGCTACCTTCAAAGAAAATAGGGACCACAACCGCATCACTTCTGGAAACCAACTTGGCGGTAAAATTTCGCCACTGCGGGTCCATTGGTTTAGAAAACGGCCGTGCAGACGTACTGACAGTGCCGCCAGGAAAAACCCCCATCGCGCCGCCGTCCCCAAGATACCGCAGCGCTTCTTTACGGGTCTCAAGGTTAATTCGGGCCGCTTCTTTGGTTTCATCAAAAGATACAGGTAGAATGACCCGTGCCAGATCAGGGGACTTGCGAAAAACCGAATTGGCAAGAATCTTAAAATCCTCACCGCGGCGTTCAGACAGAATGCGCCCCATCATCAAACCGTCAAGAATGCCATATGGGTGATTTGATACGACGATCAGTGGACCGGTCTTTGGGATGTTTTCTAACGACCCGCCAAGCACATTTAAGTTCAGCTTGTAACGACCTGTTATTACGCGCCAAAAATCGGCACCCTGCGCGACCTCTGCATCATACCCACGGGCTTTGCGGATCAAGCGAATACGCCCCGTGGCATTTTCCATCACTCGAATAACCGCACGCCCACCCTTTGAGGCAGCAGAGCTGGCATAAGAAATATCGCGCGCGATTTGGTTCTTCGGCATAACGTCCGTCGTCAACTCATTTGCCACTAGGTAACGCCTACAGGTTTCAGCCGCCAGTGAAAGCTACTCCGCTGCCGAACGCGTTTCTGTCGCCCGCAAAGTCGCGAGGAGTTCTTCGCGGCGCTTTGCTGTTTTGCTGACATTCTCATGCTTCACATGGCCAAACCCTCGGATATCGAGCGGTAGCTTTGCCAGTGTTTTGGCTGCATCCATCGTGTCAGGGCGAACAAGATTACGCATCTCATTCATGTCGGCCTCATATTGGGTGATCAAATCGCGTTCCATTTTGCGTTCTGAAGTTCGACCAAACACATCCCACACCGTCCCCCTCACCCCTTTCATTCGCGCAAGAAGCGGGAACAACTTCGCCGTAAGTTTTGGCATCGCCCGTTTGGCGGGTCGCCCGTTGGACCCCTTTTTCGCAAATATCGGTGGCGCAAGATGATGGGTAAGTTTCAGGTCTCCATCAAAGGTCGCCAGTGCCTTCTTTTTGGTATCAACCAACAGGCGCGCGACCTCATATTCGTCCTTGTAAGACAATAGCTTATGATACCCCAAAGCCACGGCTTCGCGCAGGTCTCCATCGAAACTTGCCACCAAATCGGTGTAGCGTTTCGCGTATTTTGCATTCTGGTAGTCCGTCAGGTGTGCCTCACGGAACGCAATCTTTTCCTCAGTCGTTTTTGGAAGTTCAACTACATCTGGTGACAAGATTTTCGCGGCATCCTCAGCGTGTAAAACCGCCCAACGGCCATACTCAAACGCCTGCAAATTACGTTGCACGGCAGCTCCGTTCAGATCGATCGCTGCACGAATTGCGGCGCCGGAAACCGGGATCGCACCAATTTGCCACGCAGCGCCAAACACCATCATGTTGGAATAAATGGCATCCCCCATCAGCGCTTTGGCCAATTCGGACGCATCAAACATCGACAACCTATTTTGAAGACGCGCCTCTAATGCCAAGGTCAAACGATCAGTGGGAAGCTTGAAGTCGATATCACGTGTAAAATCACCCGTTATAATTTCATGCGCATTAACGACGCCGCGCGTGCGTCCAGTCGCCATAAGGCCGATTGTCTTTGATCCTGCCGAAACAACCAGGTCACCACCAATCAACGCATCGCATTCCCCGGTCGAGACACGTATCGCGCTAATATCACC
>DQCL01000139.1:5431-7236 GCA_003533975.1 Octadecabacter sp.
GCCATCTCCATCATTCCTGCGGCTTTACCATCCACATGCGCCGCCATTGCGAGCACTGCACCAATGGTCACGACCCCAGTACCCCCAACACCCGTAATCACCACGTTGTGGGTGCCGTCTATGGTCGGTAAGTCAGGGTCTGGCATGTCTGGCAATTCGATTGAAGCGGTTGCAGCTTTCTTTAACTGTGCCCCCTCAACGGTCACGAATGATGGGCAAAATCCATTCACACAGGAGAAATCTTTATTGCAGCTCGACTGATCAATTGCGCGCTTACGCCCGAATTCAGTTTCAACAGGAATGATAGACACACAATTTGACTGAACGCCACAATCTCCGCAGCCTTCACAAACATCCGTGTTGATGAATACGCGTTTGTCAGGGTCAGGAAGCACCCCACGTTTACGGCGGCGGCGTTTCTCAGCAGCACAGGTTTGCACATAAACAAGAACCGACACACCCTTGACTTCGCTTAATATTTCTTGAACTTCCTCAAGGCGATCACGGGTTGAAATCTCCACCTCTGATGGCACATTTGAAAGGTCAGCACCCTCCGCAGGATCATGGACCAAATGCACGGTCTTCACCCCCATCGCCAAGACCTCACGGCAAATTTGATCGTGGGTAAGCCCACCATCATTTCCCTGCCCGCCGGTCATCGCAACGGCGTCATTGTATAGGATCTTGTAGGTCATCGTCGTGCCGGCCATCAGCGCGAACCGGATCGCCTGAACGCCCGAATGGTTGTACGTTCCGTCTCCCAAGTTCTGGAAAACGTGCCCGCGGTTTGAAAATGGGGCTTCACCCACCCAGTTGGCACCTTCGCCACCCATCTGCGTAAACCCAACCGTGTCGCGGTCCATCCATTGAACCATATAGTGACACCCGATCCCCGCGTAAGCGCGCGCGCCTTCAGGGACTTTGGTCGATGAATTATGCGGGCAACCTGAACAGAAGTAAGGCAAACGTGCTGCCAATTCCTCAGCGTTATCAGCCCGTTTCGCCTCAGCCAGCTTTGCGAGCCCACCCTCAACAGAGCCAGAGGCACACCCCTCCTCGATCAATACGCCGCCAATCTTTTCAGCAATGAAAATCGGATCAAGCGCAAAGCGGGTTGGGAAAAATTCTTCGCGGCGCCCTTGGTCGCGGCTTTCGCCCTTGTGCCAGCCGTAGACACGGCACTCATCGCGATTGTCAAAGATCGCTTCTTTGATCTGCACCTCGATCAGCTTACGCTTCTCTTCTACTGAAATGATGACATCCAGCCCTTCGGCCCACTCATGGAAACTGTCCATATCGAGCGGCCAAACCTGCCCCACCTTATACGTCGTTATGCCGAGGCGTTCGGCCTCTGCCTCATCAATGCCAAGCAACGACATCGCGTGCTGCAGATCCAACCAGTTCTTACCAGCCGCCACCAAGCCAATCTTTGCGCCCTTGTTGGGCCAGCCGACCTTGTCGATTTTGTTGGCACGCGCGAAGGCTTCGGCGGCAAAGCGCTTATGGTCAATCATACGGGCTTCTTGATCGACGGGCGTATCAACAAGGCGGATATTCAAACCACCGTCGGGCATCGTAAATTCAGGCGTTACGAATTCTTGGGCAAACGGATCACCATCCACCACGCTTGTGACCTCAATCGTGTCTTTCATCGTCTTCAAGCCGACCCAAACACCTGCAAAACGGCTTAAAGCCCACGCATATTGCCCCATATCAAGGATTTCTTGCACCCCAGCCGGGGAAACGATTGGCATATAGGCATCGACCATTGCCCAATCCGATTGGTGCAATGTGGTTGAACTTTC
>DQCL01000241.1 GCA_003533975.1 Octadecabacter sp.
CAGATCGATATCAAGGGGATCATGACTAGAAACGCGTTGCCGGATGAAATGAGGACAAGCGCGCACAGGGTGACAATGCCCGTCAGCACAGCAATGCGCACGGTTTTTAGCTCACCCAGAACGGCCACAGACCATTTAACCAAGAGCCTTTGCGACGCAGCCATCGCCAACCCCAGTATCATATACAACACGCCCGTCATCAGTGGCGTGTAGTCAAAGGCCTCGACCGTGTAGTATGGCCAGATCACCGGGAACACCTGCGTTGCAATGGCAAAGACCAACACCGCGCCCACAAGACGCCGCAGGATCGGTTCGCCCGCCAAAACTGCGAAAGCCCCGACGGGGTTTGCGCGCTTCCATTCGAAGGCGCGCCGCTTAGCGGTTGTCAGCGACTCTGGCAGTAGAGCCCAAATCAAAGCGACATTCGCTGCAGACAGAAGCGCTGCAACCGCGAATGGTGCGCGTAAACCGTAGCCCGTGACAAAGCCGCCAATCGCTGGACCTACCACCATGCCTAACGCGAAAGTTCCCGCAACCGTGCCAAATGCCGATGCACGGTCCTCTTTCAATGTCAGATCAGCGATGTACCCGCCCGCAACAGTGAAGCTGGCTCCGGTGATACCTGCAAGGATACGTCCTAAAAAAAGGATCCAATACACTGGGGCAACAGCCAACAGAATGAAATCAAGGCAGTTGGCCCCGATCGCCTACAAAAACAAGGGTTTGCGGCCATAGCGATCCGAAAGATTGCCAACCAAAGGACCGAACAGGAACAGCATCATGGCAAAGCTGGCAGATAAAAGCCCGCCCAGAACCGCGGCCTCGCCAAGAGTCGTATTGGTCAGATCAACGATGAGATAAGGCAAGCTGGGGATGATCATTGACATGGCCATGGCGTCGACAAACAGGACAACTATCAACACAATCATCGTCCCTCGAGGCATAAGTTCAATCCTCGTAGATGCTGAAATCACTGTGTGGTTGGTACGACGTGAGGACTAAATGGACCTTGACATACATCAATACCCGAATTGGAAAACGGTAGTAGCTGTCACGGCAAAATGGATTTGAGAGGGATGTATTATGACCCAGACCAACAATTTTGCAGATAGCCCCAGTGCCGATATCCGGAACGGATACATCGTCCCTTTTGTCCTTTTGACATTTGGTATCACATGGGGCGTGATGACATTATTCGTTGTCTTCCCACAATATGTGCCCGCTTTTCTCGGACCTATGAGCGTGACACATCCGCTTTACATTCTCGCGGTTTGGTGCCCGGGCCTAGTTGCGATGTCACTCGTCGTGATGAGCACAGGTTTTTCAGGATTGCGCCGCTTTTTTGGGCGGCTGTTCCATGTGAACGCCACTTGGCCTTGGTGGGCATTTGTCTTGCTTGGCTTGCCTGCCGTGAAAATCGTGGGTGCCATGCTCAATGGTGCACCAATGAGCGAATGGCTAATTTTGCAACCATTCTGGGGTATCTTGGGAATTTCGCTCTTTATGCTTTTCCTTGGTCCGGTCGAGGAGTTCGGCTGGCGCGGCTTTTTCCTGCCGTTGATGCAACGGATCATGACGCCGGCTCTTGCGGGGTTGATCATAGGACTCCTGTGGGCCGTCTGGCACATTCCGGCATTTTTCTTAGATGGAACGCCACATACCGCGTGGTCGATGATGCCGTTTATGCGGGGCAGGACCAGAACGGTCATGCGCTTGAGCTAGAAGATCCGGCACTTGAAGACCAAAGGCAGCGCTGGTGGGTGTATCAGGCCAGTGACCTTTGCCACATCGCTCTGGAAACACTTCTAAAATTCACGCTCGACACGCTTGGCAACCACAGCACAGGACTGCCGCTAGATCAGCTGGTATCAGAGTGCGTCGATCAAATCTTTGACGTGGCAGCGAAGATACCTGAGAGCTGGGCCACTCTGCTGCAAGGTACCGAAACAGCGGCCAACCCCTACGAAGAAAGTAGTGCGCTGTCAGAATTCCGGTTCTGCACAGACATCATGCGGGGCGCTGGGCGGAGAATCGAAAGCACTTGCTCGCCGGAGATCGCCTGGAAAGCCGTGCAGCTTCTTGCGATACTTCACAAGCGTGTGCGAGAGGAAGAACATCCGGTCGAGGCTGAACTTGGTGGCTTCACTTCCGAGGCCTTCCAGACGATCCTGACTGAGACGCGGTTTCTCGATGAGCATGCTGATCTTCCGTTCCGTGAGATACTTGGCAAGATCATTGAGATGAAGATCGTGCGGCGTCACTTATGGGTTGCCGCACGCAAATTTAGGAGCGGAGACTACACCTTCCTGATCGAGTCCGATGAAGGGAGACTCCGTTTGCGCGAGAAGGATGGCCCGGTATTCACGAACCCTCGGCTGGGTCCTGCCATCACATTTCTTAAGGATATTCATTTAATTGGCGGACAGGGCCTGACCGACTACGGAGTGGAGGCCGTTACCGCTGCATGAGGTTATACGAGCGATTTGCTGACAAGAATTTTCACACGAGCGTTGCCACCACGTTCGGGATTGATTTCGACTCCTATGAGTCAATCGCACTCTCACGGCTGCGCGGTGCCGGTTGTCGCAACAACTTGGTAATCGCAGATGGTCGCATGCTGAGCCATGCGCTAGGCGGCGCATCGGAATTGCCACAACGCGCGGGCACGCATTACACTGTGAGTGGCGCAAGTGCCGCAGGTGTCTTCCATCCAAAGCTCTTTCTTCAATTTGGCAGAAAAGGAGGTCGGCTGATCATCGGTTCTGCGAACCTTACCCCATCGGGCCTAGCTGGTAATCTTGAGATCATTGGCACGCTCAGCTGCGATGAAGATAGCTCTGGGGAGCAGAAACTTATCGCTCAAGCCTGGCACTATGCCGCGCGCTTTGCCGACGGTGCGCAGCAGTCTGTAAACGACCAGATTGCATGGCTGCGTTCACGCGCCGGATGGCTCGAAGCTACGACGCCAGCAAGTGGCCTGGTTCAACTAGCTGACGGCACGCTGGCAGGGCTCCTGCTCAGCGGTGAGACTACTGGGATCGCGCGGCGCTTT
>DQCL01000072.1:0-285 GCA_003533975.1 Octadecabacter sp.
GCGCAGTTCGCCTACCCCGGCCATACCGAATACCTCGCAGCGCTCGCAGGGCGCTCTTCGGTCGTCATGATGCTCGCCAGCGAACTGCTGCGCGTTGTGCCCGCGACCATCCATATTCCGCTTGCTGAGGTTCCCGAACACCTCACCGCCGCAACCCTCACAGACACGATCCTCATCACCCACGCAGCACTCAAGCGTGACTTTGGCATCGCCACGCCCCGCCTCGCGGTCGCGGGCCTAAACCCGCACGCAGGGGAAGGCGGCAAAATGGGCCATGAAGAAATC
>DQCL01000072.1:337-5141 GCA_003533975.1 Octadecabacter sp.
TGCGCGCGCCCGCTATGACGCGGCGATTTGCATGTACCATGACCAAGCCCTCATCCCGATCAAAACGCTGGATTTCTCTGGCGGCGTAAACATCACCCTCGGCCTGCCCTTCGTGCGTACCTCGCCGGATCACGGAACTGCCTTTGACATCGCAGGCACCGGTACCGCCGACGCGACCTCCATGATCGCAGCCCTGCGCATGGCCGCAGACATGGCACAGGCCCGCACATGAACATCGACACCCTTCCGCCGCTCAAACAGGTCATCGACACCCACGGTCTGGCCGCCAAGAAATCCCTCGGTCAAAACTTCCTGCTCGATCTGAACCTGACAGCCAAAATCGCCCGCCTTTCAGGGCGCAACGAAGACCACGACGTTCTGGAAATCGGCCCCGGTCCCGGCGGCCTGACACGCGGCTTGCTCTCAGAAGGCGCCCGCAAAGTCCTCGCGATTGAGAAAGACGAACGCTGCCTGCCTGCTTTGGCAGAAATCTCCGACGCCTACCCCAACCGCCTGACAGTCATGAGCGGCGACGCCCTGGACATCAATCCGCTCGACCACCTCACGGCCCCCATCCGCATCGCCGCCAACCTGCCCTACAACATCGGCACCGAACTTCTGGTGCGCTGGCTCACCCCCCCAGAATGGCCCCCGTTCTGGGACAGCCTGACACTGATGTTCCAACGCGAAGTCGCACAGCGCATCACGGCAGAACCCGGCTCCAAGGCCTACGGCCGCCTCGCGATCCTAAGCCAATGGCGCACAGACGCCAAAATCGTGATGAACCTCCCACCGGAAGCCTTCTCACCACCGCCCAAAGTCTCCAGCGCCGTGGTCCACCTCACCGCCCTGCCAGAACCGCGCTTCCCCGCTGACGCTACGATGCTGCAACACATCACCGCCACCGCGTTCAACCAGCGCCGCAAAATGCTGCGCTCCTCGCTAAAATCCCTCAGCCCAGACATCGAAGATCACCTGATCGCGGCCAACATCAAACCAACAGATCGCGCCGAACAGATCGACGTGGAACGCTTCTGCGCCCTCGCCCGCAGCCTGAAGGCCACGTAACCTTTCTTTGGCTCTTAAATACTTCGGGGGCGTCCGAAGGACGGGGGCAGCGCCCCTCCCACGGGCACACCGCACCCCAACCTGACTGGTATGCGTCGCCGCACCACACGCTATATCTAAAAGGCGCGCAAGCGCACCGCTGCACACCCCGAAACGAAAAAGGCCCCCGTTTCCGAGGGCCTCTAATTCATTCTGCTGCTTCTGGTGCGGCCCCATCATTCGGCGCCGCCGCACTGTCAGGCTGTTGGTCTGGCCGCGCCTTTGGCTTGCGCGTGCGGCGCTTTTTCGGCGCCTCTTCGGGTGTTTCCACCAAACCGGATCCACCCTCTTCGGCCTCAACGCCCCCCGCAGCTGCGGCTTCTTCTTGTGCTTTCAGACGTTCGGCGCGTTCACGATCACGTTCGGCTTGGCGCTCACGGTTTTGCTTATCTTGCTCAACCTGACGCTCGCGCTGTTGCTTCTCTTGCTCTTCGCGCTTGGCGTCGATCTCTTTTTGTGCCTCGGCCAGCATACGCGTGTAATGCTCGGCGTGTTGTGCGAAATTCTCTGCGTTCACGCGGTCATTGGACAGGATCGCGTCACGGTGAAGCTGGGTATATTTCTCAACGATCTGCTGCGGCGTACCGCGCACCTTGCCCTCAGGGCCCGAGCTGTCGAACACGCGGTTGACGATATTGCCACCGCTGGGACGGTTGTTGTTGCGGTTCTTATTCCGCGAACGGGATCGAGAAGACTTCATGAAGGTATATCCAGCCTGTTTTTTCTGTCGCTGCCCGTTCCCACCTCATGCAGGAGCTATCAAATCTAAAGGCAGCGATGTTCTGGCGTGTGTCGAGGACGGGACCAAACGGTCATACTCCATCCGACACGCATGACTATGCCGTACAAGGTGTTAATCGCAAGTGATTCTACACAATTTTGCGCATTTATAGCGTCTAAAGCGGTTTTTGGCCCACTATCACGCGGTCGCGCCCGTCTAAGTCGGGTCGAATCCCCACATTCTCTAGTCCAGCGGCCTCAAACATAGCCACCACAGCTGCGCCTTGCGTCGGCCCGATTTCCACCATCAACCAACCACCTGCGTTCAAATACTCCGGCGCACCCGCAGCAATGGTGCGATAACACGACAGCCCGTCGCCCTCGTCTGTCAACGCGATGCGCGGCTCGTAACCCAATTCAGCCGCCAGCCCCGCCATTTCATCAAACGCTATATAGGGCGGGTTCGACACGATCAGATCGAAACACCCGCCAACAGCAGCAAACCAATCGCTGACCTCAAACGCACAGCGATCCGCCAGCCCCAGATCAGCGGCGTTGCTCTGGGCGACCCTCAACGCCTCTGTTGAGACATCCGTTGCAACCCCACGCGCCTGCGACCTTTCCGCCAGCAACGTCAAAAGAATGCACCCCGACCCCACACCGAGGTCCAAGACGGTCTTGAAAGGCTCAGCTAAGGCCGCCTCAATCAGGGTTTCCGTGTCGCCGCGTGGGTCCAACACGTCCCGCGTGACCGTAAACCGCCGTCCGTAAAACTCTCGGTATCCCAGCAAATGGGACATTGGAACGCGGGTCGCCCTTTTCGAAACATCGGCAAAGAAAACCGCCTCTGGCGCAGCCTCAAACGTATCATGCAGATGCAATGTCATCCGCCCAGCGTCCACACCAAGGCTTGCCGCCATCAACAGCCGCGCATCGCGGACTGGGTCGTCAACACCGGCGTCTTTGAGTGTCGCACGAGCAACAGCCAACGCCTCTTGGACGTTCACTCACCCATCTCCGCCAATGCCGTGGCCTGCGCATCTTGGATCAAGCCATCAATGACCTCATCCAGATCGCCCTGCATCACTGCATCCAACTTATACAGCGTCAGGTTAATGCGATGATCCGTCATCCGGCCCTGCGGGTAATTATACGTCCTGATCCGCTCACTCCGGTCCCCTGACCCCACCTGCGCTGCACGATCCGCGCTTCGTTCATCATGCACCTTCTGGCGTTCGGCATCATAAAGCCGCGTCTTTAGCACCTGCATCGCGATCTCGCGGTTGCGGTGTTGGGATTTCTCGGATGACGTCACCACGATACCCGACGGCATATGCGTGATCCGCACCGCCGAATCCGTGGTGTTGACGTGCTGCCCACCCGACCCAGACGCGCGCATCGTATCAATGCGGATATCATTGGCGTTGATTTGAATGTCCACATCTTCGGCCTCTGGAAGCACCGCCACGGTCGCCGCAGAGGTATGAACACGCCCACCGCTTTCCGTCTCAGGCACACGCTGAACACGGTGCACACCACTTTCATATTTCATCCGCGCGAACACGTTTTGCCCTGATATACGAATGGTCGCTTCTTTGATTCCACCAAGTTCAGATTGGCTTTCTTCAATTATTTCGAACTTCCAGCCACGGTTTTCAGCGTAGCGATTGTACATTCTCAACAAATCGCCTGCAAACAGCGCCGCTTCATCCCCGCCAGTTCCAGGACGGATTTCAACCAGTGCAGGTTTCCCATCCGCCGCGTCTTTCGGGATCAACGCCAGTTTCACGGCGGCTTCTGCGTCGGGCAAACGCGCTTTCAGGTCGGGCAGCTCCATCTCGGCCAGCTCTTTCATCTCGGGGTCGCCCAGCATCGCCTCGGCCCCCTCGATCTCGCTCACCAAACTCTGGTACTCTTGCACGACCTCGACCACAGGGCGCAGCTCGGCGTACTCGCGGCTGACCGCGACGAACTCATCCCCGCCAATCCCCTCACCCATGCGCGCTTCAAGAAACTCGAAGCGCTCGGTGATCTGCATCAAACGTTCGTTTGGTATCATGTCTGTGCCTCGCTCAGCTGCGTCAGCCATCCTTCAATACGGGCGCGGTTCACGCCCATATCGGATTTGCCGAACCGCAAGCGGCCTTCGATTTTCAACAGCGGCCCATGCCCGCCCTCATCTGTGTCATCCGGCCCCGCCCAGACTGTCGTGTAATCCGGAAACCCGAACACGCGAGACCGCGTGATATAGGTCGTCATCCCCTCCGCCGGAGCCCCCGCCAAACGCGTGGTGCGCGGTGTTGCCATGATCAGCGCATCCAGCGCCACGAGCGTAGCCTCCGGTGCCGCAGCCTTCAGGACAATCTGGTATCCGCCCGCCAACTGGCGCTGCCCCGGGGATTGGGGGGGGAACGTCTTGTGCCAAACGCTCGGGGAACTCGGTGCGAGGCGCACATAAACACCAAGCGCGACAATGGCCCCTAGTAAGCCCAAAACCAAATATTTCAGCATCGAAAACCCTCTGACCTAAGCGTGATTAACGGACCTTAACGCCCGGCAAAATGCTCAACATCTCAAACATGATATTGGCCCCCGTAAGCGCCGTGTTTCCCGTCGTATCATAGGGGGGCGAAACCTCAACCAGATCGCAACCAACAATGTTCAACCCGCGCAGGTTACGGATCAGTTCCATCGCCTGCATGGTCGTCAACCCACCGATCTCAGGTGTTCCAGTTCCGGGGGCAAAACTAGGGTCGAGGCTGTCGATATCATAGGTGATATAGCAAGGCTGGTCGCCGATGGACTCCACAACCTCTTTTCCAAGCGTATCCAAGGGCTTGTGCCACAAACTTGATGCAAGTCTTTGATTGAACCCCCAATCGGCCGCCTCAGTGAAATCCTCCGCGGTATAACCCGTCCCTCGAAGCCCAATTTGCCATACTTTTGAAGGCGTTATAAGGCCTTCCTCATATGCACG
>DQCL01000136.1 GCA_003533975.1 Octadecabacter sp.
CATGTATGGCGAAGGTATTTCCAAGATGGGGGAGCTTGTCGATATGGGCGTGAAAGCCGGTGTCGTTGAGAAATCCGGCTCTTGGTTCTCTTATGGGGATGAACGCATCGGGCAGGGGCGTGAAAATGCCAAATCCTTCTTGCGCGATAATCCGCACTTCGCACTTGAGATCGAGGATAAAATCCGTGCCGCACACGGGCTTGATTTTGATGGCGCAGAAGACGCCGCCAATGATGACGGTGCTTTGCTGGAAGACTAATCCAGCCTGAATATTCGAATTAGGGGGCGCGGGGGAGACCTTGCGCCCTTTTCTGTTTGCAGCCTGTGGACTTGGGGAAGGTGCAGGGCTATTTCATGGGCGCAATTAACCCGCGCGAAAGAAGTGCCATGACCAGCCTGTCAGACATCCGTTCTACCTTCCTTGATTACTACAAACGTCAGGGACATGAGGTCGTGACCTCCAGCCCGCTGGTGCCGCGCAATGACCCGACGCTGATGTTCACCAATTCCGGCATGGTGCAGTTCAAGAACCGCTTTACCGGTGTTGAAGCAGGCGACTATCAGCGTGCGACAAGCAGCCAGAAATGTGTGCGCGCAGGCGGCAAGCATAATGACCTCGACAATGTCGGTTACACCGCACGTCACCACACGTTCTTTGAAATGCTCGGCAACTTTTCCTTTGGCGATTACTTCAAGAAAGAAGCGATTCCTTTCGCTTGGGAATTGCTGACCAAGGACTTCGGCATCGACAAATCTAAGCTGCTGACCACAGTTTATCACACCGATGATGAAGCGTTTGAGCTGTGGAAGAAGATCGGTGTGCCGGAAGACCGCATTATCCGCATCGCGACGGATGATAACTTCTGGCGCATGGGGCCGACTGGGCCGTGCGGGCCTTGCACAGAGATTTTCTATGATCACGGCGATCACATTTGGGGCGGTCCTCCGGGATCGGCAGATGAAGACGGCGATCGCTTCATTGAGATCTGGAACGTTGTTTTCATGCAGAATGAGCAGTTCGAAGACGGCACGATGAAGCCGCTCGACATGCAGTCTATCGACACTGGCATGGGGCTGGAACGTATCGGCGCGCTGCTTCAAGGCGGCCATGACAACTATGAGACGGACCTGTTTAAGGCACTGATCGAGGCGTCTGCACATGCGACAAGTACTGATCCGTTTGGCGATCAAAACGTGCATCACCGCGTGATTGCGGACCACTTGCGTTCAACGTCCTTCTTGATTGCCGAAGGCGTGCTTCCGTCCAACGAGGGTCGCGGCTACGTGCTGCGCCGGATCATGCGCCGCGCTATGCGTCATGCACATTTGTTGGGTGCACAAGATCCAGTCATGCACAAATTGGTGCCTGCATTGGTGCAACAAATGGGCGCGGCCTACCCAGAATTGGGACAAGGCCAAACACTTATCGAAGACACGCTCTTGAATGAGGAGATCCGGTTCAAAACAACGCTGGATCGCGGTCTAAAGCTGTTGGATGACGCATTGGTTGATGTCGCTGAAGGCGCTGATTTGCCCGGCGATACCGCATTTAAACTTTATGATACATTCGGCTTCCCGCTCGACCTCACGCAAGATGCGCTACGTGAAAAGGGCCACGGAGTGGACACAGCTGGCTTTGACGCGGCAATGGCCGAGCAAAAGGCAAAAGCGCGCGCGGCGTGGTCTGGCACGGGGGCTGCGGCAGATGCTGCGATCTGGTTTGATCTGGCCGACAAGCACGGCGTGACAGAATTCCTTGGCTATGAAACCGAAACGGCTGAGGGTCAGATTTTGGCTATCGTTGCCGACACTGACGCGGTTGATAGCGCCAAGAAGGGCGACAGCGTCGCGCTAATCTTCAACCAAACACCATTTTACGGCGAAAGCGGTGGTCAGGTTGGCGATGAGGGGGTGCTTCAAACCGAAACCGGAACAGCACGCATCACGGACACTAAAAAGGTCGCCGGGCTGTTCCTGCACATGGCTGAGGTGACGGATGGAACATTGAGCCGCGGGCAGGGTACTGAACTTACGGTGGATCATTCCCGCCGCAGCACCATTCGCGCCAACCATTCCGCAACGCACCTGTTGCACGAAGCGTTGCGCGAAGCTTTGGGGGACCACGTTGCGCAAAAGGGGTCTTTGAACGCGCCAGATCGTTTGCGGTTTGATTTCAGCCACAATGACGCGATGACGCAGGACCAAATACGCCAAGTCGAAACGCGCGTGAATGAAATGATCCGTCAAAACACAACCGTCGACACCCGTATCATGACGCCCGACGATGCCCGCGCGATTGGCGCACAGGCGTTGTTTGGTGAAAAATACGGTGACGAAGTGCGCGTGGTGTCGATGGGCCGCGCGGATACGGGCAAAGGTGCCGATGGCCAAACATGGTCGCTGGAACTTTGCGGCGGTACGCACGTGCGCCAAACCGGTGACATCGGTGCCTTCGTAACACTTGGTGACTCTGCGTCGTCTGCTGGTGTGCGCCGGATTGAAGCGCTGACAGGGCAGGCTGCCTTGGATGCATTGCTGGCACAGGATCAACGCCTGACGGAAACCGCGACATTGTTGAAAGCACCTGCCACGGATGTTCCGACCCGTGTGAAGGCGCTGATGGATGAACGCAAAGCGCTCGCCAATGAAGTGGCGCAGTTGCGCCGCGAAGTAGCGATGGGTGGTGGTGCGAAGGCTGAAGCATCAGAAGCAAAAGAAATCAATGGCATAGCGTTCAAAGCTCAAGTGATGCAGGGCGTGACGGGGAAAGATTTGCCGGCGATGATTGACGAAATGAAAGCGGCAATGGGCAGCGGTGCGGTTCTGCTGATCGCAGATGCAGACGGCAAAGCAGCGGTCGCGGCGGGCGTCACGGCGGACCTGACGGACAAAGTTAGCGCTGTGGACCTCGTGCGCGCAGCTGTGGCTGAACTGGGCGGTAAAGGTGGCGGTGGTCGTCCTGATATGGCGCAGGGTGGCGGCAAAGACGCGGCCAACGCTGACGCAGCAATTGCGGCCGCTGAAAAGGTTATTTCTTCTTAACCTTGCCTTTGTTTCATAAGTGCACTTGGGATTTCGAAGGACGGGGCAGCGCCCCTTCA
>DQCL01000180.1 GCA_003533975.1 Octadecabacter sp.
ACCGACGAGCAACGCGCGAAGGAGAGTTTCACGGCCCAGAACCCCGGTCAGTGGAACCCCTATGGATCGCTGCCCCAGATGCGGCTTTTGACCTACCAGATGCCCGATGAACTATTGTCTATCGCCAGTGCTGGTGAGTTTGACGAGTTCGATTTGAACGAGTTTTTCGCGGCTACCGGTAAAGGAGACGACGCGGAGTTCAAATACAAAGACGAAGTGCAAACGTGGCTAAACATTATCCAGGGTCAGCACGCGGCCCATGCGGTTGATAATCTCAGAACGGGATCGCGTCCGCCCTTTCCGTATTCGGACGTGAGGTTGCTGCCTTATCTCCAACATTCATTCTGGTTTTTACCGAATGTTGCCGCCTGTCACGCAATGGCCAACTTATTGGCTGAGCGGCAGAACACCTTCTGGCATGAATACAACGTCGTCGTTTCGGCGGGCACTTCGGCGGGGGTTGGGTTGGAGGCTTTGCCACCCGTTCGCGCCGCAATCGGCAGCGGATACGGCACAAAATCCATCACGCTTTCGTGCGGTAAGCTCACGACGGGAGTGACCGTCAAGCAATGGTCGTCGATCCTAATGTTGCGGAACTTGAAGTCGCCAGAGACGTACTTTCAAGCGGCGTTCCGAGTACAATCCCCGTGGGCCATCAAGAACCCCAACGGCGACAACCCAAACGAAGAAGAAGTGCTGAAACCAGCTTGCTTTGTTTTCGATTTCGCTCCCACTCGCGCGCTTCGGCAACTTTCTGAATATGCCATTGGCCTTTCCCCAAATGAACCCAACCCGGAAAACGCGGTTCGTGACCTCGTGTCTTTCCTGCCTGTTCTGGCATACGATGGCGCGAACATGACTCAGATTGATGCTGGTGGCATCTTGGATATTGCAATGGCGGGCACCTCCGCCACCTTACTCGCGCGCAAGTGGGAAAGTGCCCTGCTGGTCAACGTGGATAATGATACCCTCCGCAAGATCATGGACAACGCCGAAGCGATGGCGGCAGTCGAGCGAATTGAAGGATGGCGTGCTTTGGGTGACAACGTCATAGAAACGATCATCAATAAGAGCGAAAAGATCAAGGAGCTCAAGGGCAAAGCCAAGGATGGCGACATATCGGACAAAGAAAAGAAAGAACTCTCAGCCGAGGAAAAAGAGTTCAAATCAAAACGGAAGCTTGTGCAGGAAAAACTCATCAAGTTTGCGACGCGCATCCCCGCATTCATGTATCTCACTGATTTCCGAGAAAACACGCTCCAAGACGTGATCACTAAGCTAGAACCAGATTTGTTCTTGAATGTAACCGGGCTAACTGTGGCGGATTTCCACCTACTTGTACGCCTAAAGGTCTTCAACACTGAGCATATGAACCAAGCCGTTTTCGCGTTCAGACGCTATGAAGACGCCTCGCTATCTTATAGTGGAATCGACAGTCATTCGGGCCTTACGCGCTACGGCCTGTATGACACGGTGGTTGAAGTGACTTAATGCTAGTCGAATTTGTCTGACCAACGTCAGCGTTGGTAAATATCTGACAGGTATGTAGCGCCCAAAATCCCAAGACCCCCATCAGCGCCGCATAAAAACCGGGTCGCTCGTCGATCTCAAGGCACATCGACCCGGGCCGATGCAGCGAGCACGACGAGAGCGCGGGTTATGTCGGTGTTGTTACGCTATCGACCAGCGCCTGCGGGACGTCAAACCCAAATTCTGTAGCCTGCTGCACGATGCGTGCTTTCCTCTTGTCCCACCTCTTCTTGGCAACGCCAGTGCGCACCACGGGAGGGAACAAGGACATGTAGCCTTCGCTCACAAGCAGTTCATTAAGCTCTTTTTGAACCTTCTTCTGACGGCGGTACAATGGGTGGCTGCTCAGTGCTGTTGACTGTGTCATTTTAGAACGGCGCTTTCCCGTCGTCCACGTAGTTTGTGGGCGGGTTAGGCTCAAGGGGCGGGTTTACCTGATCAACCAGCTCCTGCGGGACTTTCATGCCCAATTCCAAGGCTTGCTGCACGATGCGCGTCTTGCGCAGCTCCCAACGCGCCAAGGCTTTGCCCGACAGCGACGATTTGGATGGAGGAAACAACGTGCCATATCCCAAAGATATTAGTAGCGCTTGGAGCTCTTTGCCGACTTTCTTGTGCCGCTTCAGCAATGGGTTGTTACTCGGTATGTTTTTGTTTGTAGCCATGCGGCCTGCATCGCATACAACTTTGGCGATTCTATGTCGTCACGCCCAGCCGCGCAGCCGGTGTTCACCGCCCTGATACGTGTCGAGATGGGTGACGCTGAGGTAGGCCAAGGCTGTTGCAATTGCACGGTCGGCGTGATGCCCCTTGCCCCCGCCTTGCAGGACGAGGTTGCCGCTGGACGTTGATGCCAGTTCGAAAGACGCGATCTCGTTGAGCAAATCCTGCTTGCCATTGAGGTCATGGGCCACGGTGAGCGCACCCGTTTCGAGTCCCACGGCCATGTTCTCCAGCAAAAGGGTTTTCGCGCATGTCACGTCTTTGCCTTTTCGGGACAGGTTCGATCCGGCGGTCATGACGACGGCGAAGTGCTCAATGCCGGCATTATCGAGGGTCGATGAGAACGGCGCACCAAGGCCTGACGCGTCGATGGCGAGAGACCAGTTTGGGATTTGACCAAGGCGGCGCGCAAGGAAGTCGGCAAGGTCGGTGTAGGAATAAAGCTGGATCGTTTCTTGGAAAACGACCGTGCATTTCCGCTCGCCCAATTCCTGTTCGAACCCCCGGCCAGTGAATTGGGGATAGCATTCGTCACGGATCACGACGATAGCGGATGGGTCATTGCGCCCGAGGTCCATGCCGACATGCTGCCGGACCCAGCCGTGAACAACGGTTCCAGCGGCTGCGGGATCGGCGTTCGACGGCAGGACGACGCGCCCGTCTTTGAGGTGTTGGTAGGTCATGTAAGCTCCAATGCGCTGACGTCTGGGTTGCTCGAATTTTCGAGAGTGTCCCAAGACAGGAGAGGCGTGCCTGAGCCGACGAACTCGCAAAGGTGTTCACGCCGGAATGTGGTGTCGGACATTGTGGCCTTGTCAAACGCGACCTGAGCCGCGCGCCGTGGGATGTCGATGGACCGGGCGGTGATGCGTTTCACCCGCTTATTCGTCGTCCACGTCTCGTAGAAATATCCCTGCCGCAGGTTCGGCGTGGACAGGAGGAAAATGCGCCCTGTTTCCTTCCGCATCGGGAAGAAGGCTGTCAGGGCGTCGTCGTCAAGAAAGCAGGCCTCGTCCGCAATAATTGTGTCCGCCGTCATACCGCGCGCCTGATCCGTTGCCGGGACAACAATGATCCGCCCGCCATGTGATGGATGCGCCTCAAGTTCGGTTTGCGTCTGTCGAACAATTGGCGGGCAGAAAGGATCGGTGTTTTTGAATTCCAGAATGCGCCGGAACAATTCCGTCGATTGGCGCA
>DQCL01000066.1 GCA_003533975.1 Octadecabacter sp.
TCCCCGGATGAAGTGTTGTTGATCGTTCCTTATGATGGCGTTGCAGCCACAATCGAGGTGCTGAACAAGGCCCTCGCCAAGACGCATTTCCTTGCGGTGGATGTGTCAGACGCGCGGGCAACGTTTACGGTTTCGGGGGCCGGCGCACGCGATGTGTTGGCGCGGCTTTGTCCTGTTGATTTGCACGCCGACAGCTTTGGCGTAGGACAGGTGCGCCGGACGCGTTTGGCGCAGATTGCAGCGGCGTTCTGGATGCATGACAGCGGCTTTGATGTGGTTTGTTTCCGCTCTGTGGCGGATTATGCGCAGGGTGTTCTAACGCGCGCGGCAACCACGGGCGAAAAGACCGGATTTTTCGCCTAAAGGCGTGCGTATTTTGCAGCAAGTTGCGCATTTGTGCGGCGCTACCTTTTGTCGGTTGCTGTGTCGTGCGAAGATTTGGCAAAACAACGCTTAGGGCAGGTCATGCGCATTACATCAATCACGCCAATGAAGGACGAAGCACCGTTCATTCTGGAATGGTACGCCTATCACAGTTTGATCGGTGTGAATGATTTCCTAGTCTTTTCAAATGATTGCACAGATGGCACCGACCAAATGTTGGAGCGTCTGGATGAGCTGGGCAAGCTGCGCCATTTCACCAACCCGTCCGTTTACACCCAGAATGCGCACCACCATTGGCAGGCCACAAAATACATCAACACCTTTGCGCGTCTGAAACGGTCTGACTGGGTCACGAGTTTTGATGTGGATGAGTTTATCTGCGTCAATGTCGGGGATGGAACGCTGCAAGATCTGTTCAAGGCCGTGGACGGGGCGAATGTTATCACTTTCAATCAGCTGAATTTCGGGTCCAGTGGCCTGGATGCCTACGAAGACCGCCTGCTGATCGACCAGTTCGAATACGCGTGGGCCTATGAGGGCGAATATCACAACGGTATCTCGCGCCGTGGCACCAAGTCACTGACCCATAAGTCGGCCAAGGCGCACTATTTCGCCAACCACTCGCCCAATGTCCGCGAAAAGGATTTGGGTGGCGTGAAATATGTGAATGGCTGTGGCAAGCCGCTTGAGGCATCGCGGCTGCTGAATGATGTGAAATCCCTCAAAGCGCCGGATTTTGGCTATGATCTGGTACAGTTGAACCACTACGTCATCAAATCCGCCGAAAGCTTTCTGGTGCAAGCGGATCGTGGCAATGCCAACCACGCGGATCGCAGCGCCGATTTCAAATACTGGCGCCGCTATAACAATAACGATGTGCATGACACGCGTATCCAGCGCTGGTCAGAACGGGTGCAGGACGCGGTGGCAGACCTGCGCAAAGACCCTGAGCTGAATGACCTGCATCAACGCGCGGTGGAAATTCACCAAAAGCGCCTTGTTGAGTTAAAACAGGACGAAGACGTGCGCGCGCTTTATGATCGCATCCGGAAACAGCACAGCAATAATCCGGGGCTGGCGGGCTAGGGTTTTACCTTAACGGGGCAGTCTTTTACCCATTTTTTATCGTCCTCATAGCCGAGACTGATAAGCGCATCGCCATATTCATCAGCGTAGATTTCCGCCAATGCACGCGGCATTTGGGTTTTCCACTGCGCCACGGACCCCGATGTAATGTGGAGCGCGTGCTGTCGACCAAGTTCTGGCGCGGCATTTACGCCCCCGAATAGACTGTGCTGCCAGTAGGCCTGCACCGCTTTGTCGATATCGAGACCTTCAATCGCGAAGTCCTCAAGGATTTCACGGATTTTGACGCAATCCACATCAACGATCAGGTCTTCATAGCGAACGTCGCCAATCGCGTTGCCGCTGTAGTCCCACGCCAACATTTCATCCACCGTTTCAGCGTGTTTGTTGCGCATTTCAAACTGCCACCGCGAGAGGTCATCGGGGAGCGCGTTCAGGTGCTCTTGATAGCTTTTGCCAGCCAAATCATCGCGCGGGTCGGCAAGAAAACTTTCGCGGCCTAGCGGGGCTTTGCGGTGATAGCGCATGCCAGACAGCAACACATCGCGGGGGTCACGGATCATGTGAATGAAGCGCGCATGGGGCAGGGCGAGAAGCTCTTTCGGGAATTTGCTTTCCCAATTCACGATGATCTGCGGTCCGGTTTCGGCCGCCTTACTGATCTTGCCCGCGTTGTGGCATTGCATCAGGGGAATGTCTTGATTGCGCTTGATCTCGTGCAACACGCGCCGCAACCAAACGGTGCCCGTTTTATGGTGCGTTCCAACACATAAAAAACGCGCAGGGCCGCCCTCAGCCGGAGTCACTTCTTTTTTTTTGAGTCTTTTGGCTTCGCGAAATGACCTGTGTCGATGAAGGTGCGGAAATCAGGGTCCGTGAGTTGGTAGTCCAGCACACGTTGCGAGCAATCGGCACAGGCGCGGGTGAGCGCCGCGAGGTCGTCGTCCTTCATCCACTCATCAATTTGCTTGCGAATGTCATCGGTGCGAATGGTCGTGTCTTCGCAGGTGTTGATGTCGTATTTGTCCCAATACTCCATGTCGATGCGGTCTTTGTTCTTGGAGTTCGCAGTGCCGCGCAGACGCTTGAGCAGGAAATCTTCGCGTGACTTGATCGCGTAGTGGTTCACCTGTGCAAATTCATTGGTAACGTTGTCGCTGTTCCCGCGCCAACCTTTTTCAAGATACTTGTCGCCCATCGGTTTGCCAGCAGCATTGGTCCATTTGACCATGCCCGGCACGATTTCAGTGTCCTTCTCGAACTTCGGGCGGTGTACACCAAAAAAGCCGAACAAGGCGGGGCGGAATAGGGTTTTGAACCCCCAAACGAGGCCGTTTTCAGGATCATCAAAGCTGGAACCACGGGTGTAGCGTTCCGTCACCAGTTCATCTGACATCTTGGATTGGCCTTGGCTGCCCATCAAACGCCAGTTGACTGAAATGGCGTCAGGGTTGCCGCAGGCATCAATAAGGGCATCAATGGAACGGTCGCCAACATGGATGTTGAGGAACTCGTCAGCGTCAACAATCAAAACCCAATCAGCGGTTTTAACCCAGTCGGTTTTATTGGCGCGCGAATAGGCGGCGCGCTGTGGGTCCATGCGGGGGCCAAGCGGGTTGTCGAAGTGTTTTACAACACCCATCTGGTCAAGCCGGTTCAGGATTAGGTTGGTGCCGTCCGTGCAATCGTTTGAAAAGATGCAGAAATCCGTGATGCCAATGGATTTATGGTAGGCCAGCCATTCCAACAGGTAGGGGCCTTCGTTCTTCATTGTGGAGACAAGAACCTTCTGGCCCGCGTTCGGTGGCCCGGCTTTTTTCGCGCTCATTTAGTGGTCGCTTTCTTTGGGGCCACGGCTTTTTTCGTCGTGGTCTTGCTTGTGGTTGCTGGTTTGGTCGCCGTTTTTGGGGCGGGCTTTTTGGCGGCGACTTTTTTCGTCGTCGCCGCCTTTGTGCGTGGCTTCTTGCTTGCCGCGGGTTTCTTGGCGGCAGGTTTTTTCGCAGCCGGCTTTTTAGGTGCGGGCTTCTTGGGGGCCGTCTTCTTTGCTACCGCCTTTTTCGGGGCAGGGGCTGCGTCTACGACGGGCACTGTGTCATCGGGGCTTTCGATGTTTGTTGAAACATCCAAGGTCGCCGCTTTCACGATCTTGCTGATCGTTGGGGCGGGTTGCTCCAGATCAATGGTCGCTGTCTTGGAGGCTTTGGCTTTCGCGGCTTCTATCGCGCGTTTTGCAACGGCGGCTTTTGCCATCAGTTTGGCACTGCTGGCATCTTTCGGGTCTGCCGCCTGTGCCGCCAGCGCGATCTTTTGCGTGCGCTCATTGGCGAGGGGCACACCGAGCCCGGCCGCCGCTTCTGTGTTCAGGAACGGATTATCGAGGGTGTCACCCTT
>DQCL01000105.1:0-5100 GCA_003533975.1 Octadecabacter sp.
TCAAAGGCATGGGCGGCGCGATGGACCTCGTGGCTGGCGTTGGCCGCGTGATCGTCGTGATGGATCACACCAACAAACACGGGGACAGCAAGCTCCTAAAGGAATGCACCCTTCCGCTAACGGGCAAAGCAGTCGTTGATCGCATTATCACCAATCTCGGTGTGCTCGATGTCGTGCAAGGCGGCCTTAAAATCGTTGAATGCGCCGAAGGCGTATCTGAAGATGAACTTCGCGCCGCAACCGAGGCTACAATCGTCTAGACTTAGCCTTTGTTTCATAAATATCCCCGCCGGAGGCTGCAACATCAGCCTCCGGCGCGGCCTTTACTGGGTCCGTCCCCCGTCGCCACTCTGCTTTAACAACGCGCGGAACCGCACATTTTTATCAATCATGTGTAAAACCGTTTCCGATTTAGCGACAAAGCCATAGTGTTGCCCCATTCTGTCGCTAATCGCGAAAAGATGACGATGAGCAGCCTAAACACATCCGAGCAAAACCCAGCGCAGCCCGCAAAAGGCGCAGCACGCCGCTGGCGTGACATCGCCCTGCTTGCGGTGCTCTTTGCTGTCGTGATCGCGGGCCTTGTCGGTTTGGCTGCAGCAACGGGTTGGGAAGAAACCAAACACCAGTTGATGCAACTGAATCTCCTTCAAATCTCGATCCTGCTTGCCCTCAGCCTTGTGAATTACCTGTTCCGCGGTGCCCGTTGGCACCTGTTCTCCAACCGCCTTGGCCTTCCAACAACTCTTATCCAGGACCTTCGCCATTTCTTGGGCGGGTTCGCGATGTCGGTCACACCCGGTCGCGTCGGCGAATTGATCCGCATGCGCTGGCTTAAGCGTGAAACAGGCTGGGCCGTTGAACGCACAGCGCCACTGGTCCTGATGGATCGCGCATCCGACCTTGCTGTGATGGCGCTCATTCTTGCAGGTGGCATCGCACTTTCGGCGGGTGGCATCGCCATGGCTATGCCCGTCGCTATCCTCGCACTTACCGCCGCGTTCGTCGCCACGCGCCCCGAGCTCCTCGCGGCCTGCGTTACAATCCTTTACCGTACCATCGGCAAATTCCCACGCCTTATGGCCCGCGTACGCGCGGCTGCCCGCTCCCTCACTGTCTTTTCCAGCGGGCCGATCATGGCCGCGGCCCTCGCGCTTGGACTAATCGGTTGGATCGCTGAAGGTTACGCCTTTCACTTGCTCCTAATGTGGATGGGCGCGGACATCGGCTTCGCTAAAGCAATCGCAATATTTACATTCTCAACCCTCGCTGGCGGCTTAACCGGAGCCCCGGGTGGTGTTGGCGGTGCCGAAGCCGCAATGGTTACGCTTCTCTCCCTTGAGGGCATACCACTGGACGTATCCATCCCCGCCACTGCCGTCATTCGTCTCACAACGCTCTGGTTCGCTATTCTGATCGGCATTGCCGTGTTCCCGATGGCTGAACGTATTTCCAAGAAGGCCGTCACCGCATGATCTGGGCCAAAGACCAATCCTATTCCGGCTGGGGCCGCGCGTTGCGTGCGAAAGGTGACATTGCCTCCCCAGACACAGTTGAAAATTTACGCAACGAAGGCCCCGCCATCGGCAATCGCCGCTCTTACGGTGACGCGCCGCTCAACTCCGGCGGCAAAGCCATCGACATGACAAAGCTTGATCGGATCATCTCGTTTGATCGCGAAACGGGCTTATTGACCGTGCAAGCCGGCATCACACTTGGTGAACTCACCCGCGTTTTCGCGCCGCAAGGCTGGATGCCCGCTGTCGTTCCGGGAACGGGCTTCGCGACAGTTGGCGGCGCAATCGCAATGGATGTTCACGGCAAGAACCATCACCACGCGGGTAGCTTTTGCCAACACGTGACAGCAATAACGTTAATTCAAGACAAACCGCGCAAAATCACACCTAAAACAGGCGCGCTTTGGCTCGCAACCTGTGGTGGCCTTGGCCAGACGGGTCTCATTGCGCAAGCAACTTTGCAACTTGTCCGCACACGCGGAGACATGATGCTGGTGACAGAACAACGTGCGCGCGATTGGGACGAACACCTGTCGCTACTCGACACATCACGAGCGCCTTACACAGTTGGCTGGATCGACGCGACCGCAACGGGTGAAGACCTCGGCCGAGGCATCGTTGAAGAAGGTGAAACCTGCAAAGGCCTGCGCCCAACTGCGCGTGGCACCAAGAAAGTTCCATTCAACGCACCGCACTGGGCCCTTAGCAGCCCAATCGTGAAGCTGTTCAACGCCACGTACTACCGCCGCGTCCCGAAAACTGGCCGCACAGTTGTTCGCACCGTGCAGGACTTCTTCTTTCCGTTGGATAAAATCCACGACTGGAACAAGCTTTATGGAAAGCGTGGATTTCACCAATTTCAATGCGTTGTGCCTTTGGATCAGTCCGAGGCATTGCGCACGATCATGCAAACTATTGCCACCTCTGGCCTCGCCTCCCCGCTTGCCGTGCTGAAACGTATGGGGGAAGGGCGCGAAGGGTATCTGTCGTTTCCAATGGAAGGCTACACCCTCGCCGTTGACTTCCCGAACCGCCCTGCCGCGCGCGCGCTTATCAAACGCCTCGAGGCCGCAACGCTGAACGCAGGTGGGCGCCTGTATCTTGCAAAAGATGCGCTTTCGACAGGGCCAGCGATTAAATCAATGTACCCAGACCATTCCAAATGGGCACGCGCTGTAGCCAAGGCTGACCCAGAAGGCCAGTTGCAAACCGATATGACCCGCCGCCTAGATCTAAGGACACCCCAACAATGACCGACACAAATACAAATCAAACCTGGATCATCCTCGGTGCCAGCTCAACCATCGCGAAAGCCTTCACACGTTCCGTTGCTGAAAAGGGCGCGCATGTAATCCTTGCAGGCCGTCGGATGGACGACCTGAAAGCCACAGCGGACGATGCAAAGGCCCGTGGTGCAAGTGATGCAACAACCGTGATCTTTGACGCCCGCGTCCCTGACACATTCCAAACCATCATTGATTTGGCCAACACGCAGGCAGGAACACTTAACTGCGCGGTTTTCGTCGGCTCGATGCCCGCGCAAGACGCGATTGACGCCGACCCGACCCTTGTTGACGGCACGATCGCCGACAGCTTCACCGGCCCTGCGCGGTTCTTGCAGATGCTTGCACCTTCTTTGATTGAACGCGGCCAAGGATCCATCGTTGGAGTTGGCTCAGTTGCCGGGGATCGAGGGCGCGTCGGCAACTATGTTTACGGTGCCGCCAAAGCAGGCTTTGCGACCTATCTATCTGGCCTTCGAAACGCATTGGGGCGCCACGGGGTGCATGTCCTAACAGTCAAGCCTGGCCCAGTTGATACGGCGATGACGCAAGGATTGGGTAAGCAGCCCTTCATGACAACCGCTGACGCTGTTGTTCAAGACATCGACAAAGCTCTGCAAAAGAAACGCAATACGCTTTACACGAAATGGATCTGGTGGCCGGTGATGACGATCATCAAGCTTATTCCTGAACCGATCTTCAAGAAGATGTCGATCTGATCTTCGATCAGCACCTGCGGCGAGCGTGGAGGGGGCTAGCCCCCGTCCTGCGAACTCCCCCAGGATATTTTTTGTGACAAAGACAAATAGTAAGAAGCCCGGCGCATACTAAGACGTATTTGCCGGGCTTTGGAACAAGCTGTGCTTGTCTCCGTCAACGGCCATCGGCGTCCCCGCCTGTACCGCTCTTTCAAATTAGTCGAATTGCATTAAGGTAAAGTTACCTTCAGTTGTCTTTGTCATATAAATATCCCCGCCGGAGGCTCCCCCGCCCGCCGCAGGCGCACAGCTGTTAAGCTGGGCCTAATGGCCAAACAATCGCCCATACCACTCGGACCACAAGCCTGCTGCGTAAAAGAGCAATGACAATGTGATAAGTAAAAAACCAATGCCACGAATGTCGCTCATTGCGAAGACGATTGGGTCATAATCCATGCGCCCCATGTAACCCAATTTGATCATCCGGTAGAGCCACGCGGCAATTGGTACGAGGGCGACCCACAAAAGCCACTGGTCAGGGTAGAGCGCGAGCGCTTGGTCAGAGTAAGAATAGAGAAAGAAGATAACTAAGGCTCCGACCATGCCCACGGCGGACATGTTCAACAGATCTCCCATGTCACGGCGCGCATAGCCACGGCCAGGTAAAGGGTTTTCGTCTTTTGCTAGCGCAAGTTCAGTCATCCGTTTGACGCAGCCCAACGAGATGAAGATTGGGAAGATGAAGATCAGCATGAAGACCGAGGCGTCAACGCCACTTGCCGCAGCCCCTGCGACAACACGCAGAGTATAAAGAGACGCCAGTACCATAATGTCGATCCAGCGCATGCGCTTGAGGCGCAACGAATAGGCGAGAGAAAGCGCCATATAGAAAGCAACAACGCCGAACATATGTACCGACAGCATCGCCGCGACACCGAGTGCGATGACCCCAAGCGCTGCGCAAGTCAGCATGCCAATCGGGATCGGCACCGTTCCGGCAGCAAATGGGCGTTTACATTTTTTAACGTGCAACCGGTCCGCTTCGATATCGAGCAAATCGTTGACGATATATATACAAGAGGCCGCGGCGGAAAAGCTGACGATGCCAAGGCACACCGCCAAAAAAGTCTCTACGTAAAAGGCGTGCGCCGCGATCATTGGTAAGAACAGCAGTACGTTCTTCACCCATTGATGCGGGCGCATTGATTTCAGGACCGCACGTGGCGACCAGCCGCCATTAACCTTAACAACGTTCGAGAGCCCCTTGGCCCCGCCGCCCGCATTGCCGACAACAATCGCTCCATCGCTGTGGTCCCAAATCTTGCGGTCACTTTTGTCATTGCCGGCATAATCAAACCCTTTGTCACCATAGGCCGCCACAAGAGCATCGGCCTTTGCTGTTCCTTTAAGGTTAACCCCGTTATCCGATGCAAAAACGCGCTCTATGCCGTGGTGATCCGCCAAAGGCTGTACCAGCGAGATATCAGAAGCCGATGCGATTGAGACTTCTCTCCCAGCGTCTTTCGCCTCAGTAGCCATCGCGACAATGTCAGCGTTCGCGGGCAATAGGTCGACCCGCAACGGAGCAATCCGCGCGATCTC
>DQCL01000105.1:5118-6437 GCA_003533975.1 Octadecabacter sp.
GTTCCGATCCCCTTCCAAATCCCTTCAAGCAGCATATCAGTACGCAGTAGGGTGCCATCGGCATCCAAAACAAGTGGTTTGGTGGACATATTAATCCCTGTTCACGTTGAAGACGCATCCATCGGTAACCAACTCGGGTGGCGTGATGCACAAGCCCCGCGCGACTTCCCATGCAGCCAGTACTTTTGGGACATAGGCGCGCGTTTCCGGATACGGGGGGATGCCGTTGTTGTTGCGCACAGCGCCTTCGCCCGCATTATACCCTGCCAGAGCAAAAATCACGCCATTGTCGAATTCGTTAAGCAACCAATCGAGGTAGGCTGTGCCACCCTTTATATTATCACGCACGTCAAACGCATCCGTCACACCAAATCGTGCGGCTGTTGGCGGCATCAATTGCATCAACCCTTGCGCCCCTGCCCCGCTTACCGCGTCCGAGCGCCCAGCGCTTTCAACCGAAATAACCGCCAAGACCAGCGCAGGTGAGACGTCTGTTCCAATGGTGGCTGTGAGGATTTCGACGCCGTAGCGGTCTGCAAGCTCCGTCATTCCTTGCAAACGGGGTGCTGGAATGGCCTCGCCGCTTGGTGCTGTGCGCAATGCGGCTACCGCGTCCTCTAGGCTAAGGCTGCTTGCATCATCCAAAGAGGGTGAAATCGCGTCCCAATACCAATCCGTGCCACTAGATACAGGCGCCAGACCTGCAATCGCGGGTTGCCCCGGTGTTCGAGGTGTTGTTGCGGCTCCGGCGGCTGAGGGCGCTGATGGGCCTGATGGTGCGCTTGGCGCAACCTGCACGGTAATGCGGTTTGTTGCCCCTGCTTGCGGCACGCCGACACGCCTAAAAGTGAATTCACTTTGCAAGCGATGGTTTTCCGCCAACACAGATGTGGCAGTTATCGCCCCACAAAGAGCGATCAGTACTGACATTGTAATGCTGCGCCGCATTTGTGCGGTCTCCGCCTGCTTCTTGTTATTCACAATACTTAGCTCAAATGCGGTGCAGTAATCTACCTTTTCATAAACAATAAGGTCGCCTTGCCTATGACTAGAAACGAATTTGCAACGATAAAAATGGCTAAATAGCTAAGTGCAATATTTTATACGTTTAAATTCAATCAGTTAGTAGTTTTTCAAGTGAAAAGTTAATAGGATGCAAAATTGCACGAATGCTGTCCAATTCTTGCCCCAATCAAAGTGCAAAAACTCCTCATCCAAGACGGAGACGCACCAACGAGACGACGGTGCAACGAACCTCCGGCTAGATACTGAAACTGAGTAAAACCCTGAGGAGGGACTACAATGCTTAACTTTATCAA
>DQCL01000239.1:0-24488 GCA_003533975.1 Octadecabacter sp.
ACGGAATTGATATCGAATGATGTCACGCCATAGAGCGAAGCCACTGGCGCGCCGTTTGCTAACAGCATTGTTCCATTTGATGTGGTTTGCGTGGTTAATTCGGGTGGAGCGCCCTCGAAATTTAGAACCAAAACATCATCGTCGGAGTAATCCATGATGGAAACCAGCCCGCTGTCGACCTCAAATCGGTCACTGTCCGCGCCGCCTGACATGACATCACCGTCGTTTCCAATCAACGTGTCGCGCCCCGCGCTGCCGTTGAGGTAATCCTTTTCGGCGACGTCTTCGCCAGACGCGCCATCGATCACATCATCGCCTTCGCTACCTTGTAAGTTGTCATTCCCCGCGCCGCCGATCAGCGTGTCATCGCCGTGACCGCCCAGTAGCGTGTCATCGCCTGCGCCGCCATCAAGGGCATCTGCGCCGTCACCCGCGATAAGAGAATCGTTACCGGCGCCGCCTGTCATGTCGTCATCGCCGATATACCCATAAACGAGATCATCCCCGTCATCGCCGGCGACGGTGTCGTTGCCCGCACCGCCGTGAATATGGTCATCCCCGTCATTGCCCTGCAACGTGTCATCACCGTCACGGCCATCAAGATAGTCACCGCCATCCTGCCCTGCCGCGAAGTCCGCACCGTCGTCGCCAAAAAATTCGTCATACCCGTCGGTCGTTTCGGCGACGATACCGTCAGCTGGCCCCGTGAGGTTTGAGTTGGATGCTGCGATGTCCAACAGATCCGTGCCCTGAAGGCTTTCATCGGTGGCGGTATCTGGTTCGGGACCGTCCGGTTGTTCAGCCTCAGTCGGAAGGCCAACAAATGCGGTTCCAGCGAGAGCGACGCCGAGGAGACCCAGGATTGCAAACATATCAAAAGACCTTCTTGTTGAAGCGACAGACGCTAACGGACGCACCAATAGTAAACGATTCACGGCATGCCTTAGGACTTGGATACACGCCAAGCCCAACAAAATCTTTAAAACAAAAGCTAATTGGTTAACGCGCCGTCGCGCTACGGTGCTTTCCAAGGTTCGGGTTTCTGGGTGTAAGCGATATAAAGCGGGTGTTTGGGGTGACCCGCCTTGGTCAATCCTAAATGCATGAGGTCCGCTTTGGTTTGGCGCAGAAGCGTTGTGACTTCGGCCCCGCGCAAAAGGTGTTCACCATGCGTACCCCACGCGCAAATCGTAACGTTCGCCCAAGCCGCGCCTTCGCGGATTGTGTCATCGTTTGCGTCGCCAATGGGGTCTGCAGCGGCACGCATGTTGCGTGGGTCCGTGTCGCGCCACGCAAAGATGTTTGTCACGCGGAACCCGCCATGTCCCAAAGCACGCGCACGGCGTTCGCAGCGCTCAACTGTCGGGTCATTTTGCACTTCGGTCGCTGTGGACGGATTAAGCATCACGAAATGCACCTTGCTCCCCGAATCGTCCCAAACCCGTGTCAGGGAATACCGATATCGTTCACAGTCTGAATAAATGGCCGTTGAGGGGGCGTCGCCCTTGGTATGTGTGCGTGTGATCATGGTGGAGTTATGCCGATCTCGTGCAGATTGTGCTAGAGTAGAGCCAGACCGAAAGGAGCCTTCACGCACTTTGGCGGCAGGGTTGAGCACAACTATGCGATCATGAAGAGCGCTGACATGCTTGTGAGGCTTGTTAGCGCACGAAAACCCGTGTCGGGTGGAGTTCCCCTGATTTGAAGACGCCAACGGCGATCGCTTGGCCATCATGTTCGGCCCAACATTCATCACCATATTCAACGTCGCCCATAACAAGTGCGGGGTTGCCGTTGCGCAGTTTGGTGATGCTGGATTCAGGGCAATGAACGCGCGCAAGCTCATCAAGGCCAGCTTCAAGGGGGAGGATCAGGTGATCAAGCGCTTCGGTTTTGGCGTGGTCATTGAGTTGTTCGAGTGTGACGCCGTCTTTGGCATCAAACGGGCCGGACCAGATACGGCGCAATTCGCGCACGTGGCCGTGACATTCCAAGGCTTCGCCCAAGTCCCGTGCGATGGAACGGACGTAACCGCCTTTGCCACACGTCATTTCAAGCGTGACGTGGTCTTGATCTGGGCGGTCGATGAGAAGCAGTTCTTCGACCCAGAGTGGGCGGGCGGCTATTTCGAAGTCTTCACCGTCACGCGCGCGTTTGTAGGCGCGTTGGCCGTCGATCTTAACGGCTGAAAACAGCGGCGGGACTTGCATGATGTCCCCAACGAACTGACCAAGCTGCGCTTTGATTTCATCATCTGTCGGGCGTTTGTCGGACTCACTAGTGACTTCGCCTTCGGCGTCATCGGTGTTGGTTTTCTGCCCAAGGCGCACGGTGAAGGTGTACGCCTTCAAAGCGTCGGTGATGTAGGGAACAGTCTTTGTTGCCTCGCCCAAGGCCACGGCCAAAACGCCGGTTGCCTCGGGGTCGAGCGTGCCAGCGTGGCCCGCTTTTTTGGCATCAAGCGCCCATTTGACTTTGTTCACGACCGATGTGGAGGTGATTCCCGCAGGCTTATCCACCACAAGCCACCCGTGCAGGTCGCGTCCTTTGCGTTTGCGTGCCATGAAAAAAACTCCGGTTTGGTCAAGCGCGGGGCGTAGTCTGCCTACCAGTTGGGGTCAAGCACGCCAATGATTGGACCCATCTGCCAGCCGAAATCGGAGCGGCCCAGTTGGGGGGCGTGAAGGCGGCTAACCTTGCCATCAAAATAGAGCGCGTTGGGTACGCCAATGTGGTCGCGAAACAGGGTGGCGAAGTCGTGGAAGTTGACCGGCTCGTTCGAGATCGCAAAGTACGCGCGGCTGCCATCGGCGTTGGTGCCAACCCCGTTGCGGATATATTTGGATGTGCCGTTCGGGATGAAACGCGGGTGCAATGCGCCGTCTATCACAAGCATCGGGCCGGATTGGGTGGCGTCGGCACAAAGTGGTTTGCGCGCGAGGTAATCCAAGGTTTCAAAAACCTGAAACGTCTCGCCGCTACAAAAGATGCCATTGGGTAGAAGGCCAAAGTTTCCGGGACCGTCGGTGGAAATAACACGCATTTCTTCAATGAAGTTCTCAACGTATTGGCCCACTGGTGCGCGGTCCTCGTGGTACATGCCAGCATTCATCGCGAACAACAGCTGCCCGCCCGTATGGGTTTCTACTGCGCTGAAGCTGCCAAGAATGTTATCGTCGTCATCGCGCAAGTACAGCTGCAAGTTTTCTTCAACTGCGACGTCGCAAACGGTGTAGGACGCGCCTAGGTGGTCGATGTTTTCACAAGTGACAGCGGCCGCAGGAGAGGCCAGCAGCACGAATGCGGCCAGCCAACGCATTATTCTTCCTCGTCGGAATCGGGTGCGGCGACGTCCTTGGCGACGCGGTCTTCAGCGAACATGGCGCGGGTGGCGTCCATGCGGTCATACATATCGTCGATGCGAAACCGCAGGTCCGGTGTCACCTTGAGCTTCACGTCCTTGGAAATGAGGTGCCGCAGCTCACCCTTATTACGTGCCAAAGCCGCAATCGCGAGATCCGCGTCTTTGCCGCCAAGGGGCAGCACGAAGCAGGTCGCGATTGAAAGATCTGGTGTCATGCGCACTTCGCCCACTGTGATGGACATACGTTGCAGGTCGGGATCATGGACCTCGCCGCGCTGCAAAAGTTGCGACATCGTGCGACGGATCAATTCACCAACGCGCAATTGCCGCGTTGATGGACCGTCTTTGCCTTGAAAACTGTTCTTTGCCATTCTGCCCATGTAAGGGGTGTGGAACGGCTTGCCAAGCACGCCAACGCCAATGTGACGGCCAAAGTGAAAGAAGGATACGACATGACGGATTTGCCAGGGATTGTGGTGACAGGTGGATCTGGCCGTATGGGGCAGATGTTGATCAATGCTGTTCAGGCGTCCGAGCGATGTAAGCTGGTTGGTGTTTTAGAACGGGCTGGTCATGATTGGGTCGGTCAGGATGTCGGTGTTGCGATGGGTGGCGCCGCGATTGGTGTCACCGTGAGTGATGATCCGGTTGAGACATTTGCAAAAGCCCAAGCGATTATTGATTTTACAGCGCCAGCAGCGACGGTTGCCTTTTCAGAACTGGCGGCCCAAGCGCGCGCGGTTCATGTGATTGGCACGACGGGGCTGACGGAAGATGATATCGCCCATTTGGACGCGGCTGCGCGTCACGCGGTGATTGTGCGGGCGGGGAATATGTCGCTTGGTGTTAACCTGCTGGCAAAGCTCACGAAGAAAGTCGCGGCAGCGCTTGATGAGGATTTCGACATCGAGATCATCGAGGCGCACCATCATCACAAAGTAGACGCGCCGTCTGGTACCGCTTTGATGCTGGGCGAAGCAGCTGCCGAAGGGCGCGGTGTTTCCTTAAAGGATGTAAGTGATTCTGGTCGTGACGGGATAACAGGCGCGCGTCAGCGTGGTGATATCGGATTTAGTGCCATACGTGGCGGCGATATCGTTGGCGAACACGATGTGCTGTTTGCGGCGGCTGGGGAACGTATCAAGCTGACCCACATTGCCACGGATCGCGCGATTTTTGCCCGTGGGGCGCTGAAAGCCGCGCTTTGGGGGCAAGACAAAAAGCCCGGCAGTTATGATATGTTTGATGTGCTTGGTCTGAACGACTGAAGCTACGAGAGAAAATTCGACCGTCGAATTAGAAATCGACGGCGATTCCTTTTTTCTCCCAATCGCCAAAGCGAACGGGCTCAGGTCCGTCACGGCCGCCGAGTTCTGCAGGGAGATCTGCTGACTTGCCTTTTTCACGGCGTTCTTCGGCCTCTGCGAGGGCACGTTTTGCGGCATCAGGCATGTCTTTGTCGAGATCACTCATGTCGGCTCCTTGCGGCGGTTTGTTGTGTGATATACCCCGCAGCGATCAATAGCCAAGGATAACAAATGTCGCAGCAACAGGGCCTCGGGCCACGCAGGGCCGCACTTTACATGCTCGATCAGGTCACCGGAGAGGGCAAATTGCTCCCTGAGTTGATTGGGGAAGGGGCATTGCAGCACCTTTCGCCAGAAGATCGCGCCCGCGCCCAGCGCCTTGCGACTGAAACGTTGCGCGGCTTGGCGCGTGCAGACCGGATGCTTGCGCGGTTTTTGCAAAAGACCCCGCCGTTACAGGTTCGTAACGTGCTGCGCCTTTGCACGGTTGAGCTTGCGGGCGGTGAAGCGGCGCATGGTGTTGTGAACGCCGGCGTTGAGATGGTTGCGCGCAACAAACGCACATCGTCCATGAAGGGGCTGGTGAATGCGGTTTTGCGCAAGGTTGCCGCTGAAGGGCCTGAGGGTTGGGCGAAGCTTGCACTGCCACGCATGCCCGGTTGGTTGCGCAGCCCGCTGAAAGACGCCTATGGCCCCGAAGTTGTCGCTGCGATTGAGGCGGCGCAATTTGCAGGTGCGCCGCTGGATATTACCGTCAAAGGTGATGTGAAGGCCGCGAACGAGACGCTGAAAGGCGAGATTTTGCCGACAGGGTCCATTCGTTTGCGTGATGCGGGCCAAGTGTCCGCTTTGCCCGGATTTGAAGAAGGCGACTGGTGGGTGCAAGACGCCGCCGCTGCGATACCAGTTATGGTTCTCGACCCGCAAAAGGGTGAGAAAATCCTCGACCTTTGTGCCGCGCCGGGTGGTAAAACGATGCAATTGGCCGCTGCGGGTGCAGATGTTACTGCTGTGGATGCGTCTGAGGGGCGCATGATCCGCGTTGGTGAGAACCTCAAACGTACTGGGTTGAGCGCGAAGAGCGTTAAATCAGATGCGTTTGCATTCACTGAAGGTGGGTTTGATGCTGTATTGTTGGACGCGCCGTGTTCTGCGACAGGAACGATCCGCCGTCACCCTGATTTGCCTTACGCCAAGGATGGGTCCGAATTCGGGATGCTGATCGACCAACAGGCACGGATGATTGATCATGCATTGAGCCTTGTGAAACCGGGCGGGCGTTTGGTGTTTTGCACCTGTTCCTTGCTGCCGGACGAAGGCGAAGTTCAGGTTGAAGAAGCGCTTGAGCGTCACAAAGGACTGACTGTAGAATCGGCCGCGTTTGAGCGGACGGGCATTGATGCAGCATGGCGCACTGAGGACGGCGGGCTTCGTCTGCGGCCAGATTACTGGGCCGACAAAGGCGGGATGGACGGATTTTACATCGCGCAATTGCGAAAGCCCCAGTGACTTAGAGCGCGACCCAACGTATAAGTCCTTAACGCAAAGATGCTGAATAGCACGGGCGAGAGGCGAGACGACGTGGTCGACACAACTGACACCTATTCAAGACGCGTGCGTCTTATGAACCGGCTGCATGCACGCCGCGCTGCGCGTTCGCGCCCTGCGACCGGCTTTCAATCCAATCCTGAACCCAAGATGATTGGCCATTATGCACGTGGTCGACAGCTTCTTGCCGGTAATTTCCTGTTCTCGGGTCATCTGATCGAAGCCCCAGGTGTGAGCATTTGGGAGGCGGCTGAACGGGTCGATACATCGACCAATACAGCACACGGGTTTGAGTGGCTTGATGATCTGGCGGCGGTCGGTGACGTGAAGGCGCGCCAGTTGGCACAAAGTTGGATGGTTGATTGGATTGGACGGTACGGCCACGGGCGTGGAGCGGGGTGGACGCCGGATATTACAGGGCGCCGTCTTATCCGGTGGATCGCGCATGGATTCTTTCTGTTGCGCGGTGCGGATAAAGAGGTTTCCGAAGCGTATTTTCGGTCCGCAGCACAGCAGGCGATCTTTCTTTCGCGGCGCTGGCATGTCTCCCGCACTGGGCTGCCAAGGTTTGAAGCGTTGGCGGGCATGATTTACGCAGGGTTGTCACTGCAAGGTATGGAAGACCGCGTAGAACCAGCGATCGCGGTGTTGAAACGTGATTGCAAAAGCCAGATCGGGTCCGATGGCGGTATTCCATCACGTAATCCCGAAGAGCTGCTGCAAATTCTCACCCTATTTACGTGGGTTGATTCAGCTTTGAGAGGGGCCGAGCGTGAAGTTCCACAATCGCTAAGCGCTGCAATGGCGCGGATTGCGCCTGCATTGCGGGCGATGCGCCATTCCGACGGTGGGTTGGCAAGGTTTCATGGTGGTGGGCGTGGGCTGGATGGCTGGCTTGATCAGGCGTTGGCGTCTGTTGGCACGATGGAGCAACCGGATAACGGGTTGCATATGGGTTACGGGCGACTGCACGCAGGACGCACAAGTTTGATCGCCGATGTCGCTGCCCCCCCGGGTGGTGCGGCGGACGCTGAAGCGCATGCATCGACACTCGCGTTTGAGCTTACATCGGGTCGGCGTCCGTTAATTGTGAATTGCGGGTCAGGCAGTAGTTTTGGCCCTGAATGGCGTCGCGCAGGGCGTGCCACGCCTAGTCATTCGACACTTTCGATTGAAGGGGTGTCCTCGTCACGAATTGTGATTGGAAAAGACGGAATAGAACGATTGCGCGTTGGTCCCAAAGATGTGCAATCCGAAATAACCGCGCTTGGGGATGGTAGTCGCCTCGCAATGGCGCATGACGGGTATCGCCTGTCGCACGGGCTAACCCATGTGCGCACGCTCGACCTCAGTCAGGACGGGCGCGCATTAGTAGGTGAAGACCTGTTGACGATCCTCGATCAAAAGGACGAACCAAGGTTTGATCGGGCTTTGGATGGCGAGAACTTGCAAGGCATCCCTTGGTCCGTGCGGTTTCATCTGCATCCTGAAGTCGAAGCCGAAATTGATTTGGGTGGTGCTGCCGTTTCGTTGACGCAGAAGTCGGGCGAAATTTGGGTGTTTCGCCATGATGTAGCCGGTGAATTGCACCTTGAGCCGTCAGTTTATCTAGAAAATGGCCGCCTGCGCCCTCGTGCCACGCAACAGGTGGTTTTATCCGGACGCGCAATGACATATGCGACCCGCATCCGCTGGTCCTTGTCAAAGGCGCAAGACACGCCAACTGCGTTGCGCGACCTACGAGAGACTGGTTCGGAACTGGATGTTTGATTTGCCTGAGGGGGCCCACATGACTGACCTTCACCCTATTTCCCGTGCATTACTGTCTGTTTCTGACAAGGTTGGACTGATTGAGTTGGGAAAGGCGCTCGCTGCGCGCGGTGTTGAACTGCTCTCGACTGGTGGCAGCGCCAAGGCCCTGCGCGATGCCGGACTTGATGTGCGCGACGTTGCCGATGTGACAGGTTTCCCTGAGATGATGGACGGGCGCGTTAAGACGCTTCACCCTGGTGTGCACGGCGGCCTTTTGGCGCTGCGCGATAACGATGAACACGTCGCCGCGATGGAAGAGCACAACATCGGTGCGATCGACCTGTTGGTTGTGAACCTTTATCCGTTCGAAGCAGCTTTGGCGCGTGGTGCCGAGTATGATGAGATGATTGAAAACATTGACATCGGTGGCCCTGCGATGATCCGCGCGGCTGCCAAGAACCATTCCTTTGTGAACGTGGTTGTGGATGTCGAAGATTACGATGCACTGCTGGCTGAACTGGATGCCAACGATGGCGCGACGTCCTTTGCGTTCCGCCAAACGCTTGCGCAAACCGCTTATGCCCGCACGGCTGCTTATGATGCGGCTGTCAGCACGTGGATGGCTGGCGCGATCGGAAATGAAGCGCCGCGCCGTAAGGCGGTCGCGGGTACACTGGCGCAAACATTGCGTTACGGCGAGAACCCGCACCAAGCGGCAGCGTTTTATACGGATGGTTCTAACCGAGCGGGCGTTGCTACGGCGACCCAACATCAGGGTAAAGAGCTGTCCTATAACAACATCAACGACACCGATGCGGCGTTCGAACTGGTGAGCGAATTTAGCGCGGCTGATGGGCCTGCTGTCGCGATCATCAAGCACGCGAACCCATGTGGCGTTGCCAAAGGTGCGACACTGGTCGAAGCCTATCAGAAGGCGTTCGAATGTGATCAGACGTCCGCGTTCGGCGGTATCATCGCGTTGAATGGTGAGTTGGATGCGCAGACTGCTGAGGCGATCACGGGTATTTTCACCGAAGTCGTCATTGCGCCGTCGGTGACGGACGAAGCCAAGGCAATGTTCGCTGCGAAGAAAAATCTGCGTTTGCTGACAACAGGTGGTTTGGCCGATCCGATGGCGGTTGCAGAGACCATTCGCCAAGTGTCTGGCGGGTATCTGATGCAGAACAAGGATAACGGACATATTGCGGCGGCTGACCTGAAGGTTGTCACCAAGGTTGCGCCGACAGACGAACAACTTGTCGATCTGTTGTTCGCTTGGAAAGTGGCCAAGCACGTTAAATCCAACGCGATTGTCTACGTTAAAGACGGCGCAACGGTTGGCGTTGGCGCTGGGCAGATGTCGCGTCTTGATTCTGCTTTGATTGCTGCGACCAAGGCGCAACGTATGGCAGATGCGCTTGGCTTGCCTGAAAGTCTTGCCAAAGGTGCGGCTGTGGCGTCCGATGCGTTCTTCCCGTTTGCGGATGGTTTGCTTGAAGCGGCGGCTGCGGGCGCGTCTTGCGTGATCCAGCCTGGTGGGTCTATGAGGGATGACGAAGTGATTGCGGCCGCTGATGAGGCAGGACTTGCAATGGTGTTTACGGGTATGCGCCATTTTCGGCACTAACAATTCGTTGAAAGGGCCACTTTGATGCGGCTGACATTCTGGACAGGATTTTGGATTTTCTTGCTTGATCAAGCGACGAAATATGTCGTGCTTTATCTGGTGAACCTTCCGGCCCAACCCAACCAATCCTATGATGTCTTCGCACCATTCCTAACGTTGCGCATGGCGTGGAACCGTGGCGTGAATTTCGGGCTGTTCGCTGATTTTGACATGCGTTGGGTGCTCATCGGGGTTGCTTTGGTGATTTCCGGTTTTGTGATTTGGTGGATTCACCGCGAAAAGAACATTGGGCGCTGGGCTTATATCAGTGCGGGTCTTTTGGTTGGCGGTGCGCTGGGTAATGTGGTTGATCGTGCCATTCATGGCGCAGTTGCGGACTTCATTAATATGTCCTGCTGTGGAATTAATAACCCTTATGCGTTCAATATCGCCGACATTTCGATCTTTGCTGGTGCTATCGGGCTTGTTTTGTTCACCGATGGCGGCGACAAAAAGAAGACTGCGTGACGCGCGGCTAGGTTTGCGCTAAAACGCAGTAGGGAAGACGTGAGGGTAGAATGAAACTGATTTTTTGTTTCGGAATGATTGCGATGCTGACCGCCTGTGCGGGTGGCGATCGTGGCTTGCGCGACCTGCGTGCCAATGGTGGTGGACCTGATGAATTCCGCGTGTTGCCGATGCAGCAGCTGACTTTGCCTGCCGACGTTTCAAACCTGCCGACACCGACGCCGGGGGGTGCAAATCTTACGGACCCACGCCCGAATGCCGATGCTGTTGCAGTTCTCGGCGGTAACCCTAACGCACTGGTTCCGAACGGTATTCCGGCGCGCGACGGTGCTTTGGTAACGGCTGCGGGCCGCAATGGTGTCGATCCTGCCATCCGTCAAACGCTTGCATCTGAGGATGCGGCATTCCGCAACCGTCAGACCCGGTTTGGATTTTTACGTGGACGTGACCGCTATTTCAGTGCCTATGCACGCCAAGCGCTCGACGCTTACAGCGAGCTCCAGCGGTTCCGTGATGCAGGCATCGCGACACCATCTGCGCCACCACAATAGCTAACAACTGCCTCACATCCGCGTATGGCCCCTTGAAGCTCGCCCAACGTGGCGTAGGTTCTCATTAGATATTTGCGGAGTATATTGATGCGCCTTTTAGCTGCGGCCCTTGCCGTGTTTGCCACAACGACCCTCGCCGAAGAGGTCACGACCTATCAGCTCGACAATGGGATGGATGTTGTGGTCATCGAAGACCACCGTGCGCCGGTTGTAGTGCATATGCTTTGGTATCGGGCTGGGTCTGCGGATGAACCTGTGGGCAGTTCCGGTGTGGCGCATTATCTTGAACATCTTCTGTTCAAGGCGACTGAGAACGTTGAATCCGGCGAGTTCCAACGCATTGTCGCTGAGAATGGCGGCTCTGATAACGCGTTCACTAGTTATGATTATACCGGCTACTTCCAGCGTGTCGCGGCAGACCGCCTGCCGCTTATGATGCAATATGAGGCCGACCGGATGAACAATCTGGTGCTGACCGAGGAAGACATCGTGACCGAACGTGGTGTGATTCTGGAAGAGCGCAATCAGCGGACAGAAAACTCCCCCGGTGCATTGGCGCGCGAACAAATGCGTGCGGCGCAGTTTTTGAATCATCGGTACGGCGTTCCCATCATTGGTTGGAAACATGAGATGGAAACGCTGGATATGGAGGACGCGCTGTCGTTCTACGACATCTACTATTCCCCCAATAACGCGATCCTTGTGGTGGCGGGTGACGTGCAGCCCGATGAGGTGTTGGCGCTGGCGCAAGAGCATTACGGCCCGCTTCCGGTTGAGACGAACTTGCCGGAGCGGTTCCGCACGCAAGAGCCGCCACAAACCGCAGAGCGCCGCCTGATTTTTGAAGACCCGCGCGTTGCACAGCCGTACATCAGCCGTAGCTACATTGCGCCTGAGCGGAACGAGAGTGCGCAAGAAGACGCCGCAGCGTTGACCTATTTGGCGGAACTTCTGGGCGGGTCGCCGTTTACGTCGGCACTCGGGATTGCGCTTCAGTTTGATACCAACACGGCTGTTTATGCAGGGGCTTATTATGATGGGCTGAACCTTGATGATGGAACGTTCGGGATGACAGTGGTGCCCGCCGAGGGCGTGACCCTTCAAGACGCCGAAAACGCGATGGATGCGGCTGTTGCTGCATTTCTTAAGGACGGCATAGATCCCGTCCGCATGGAAGCACTGCGCACGCAGCTGAAAGCAGGTGAAATTTATGCCCGCGATAATGTAGGCGGTTTGGCGCGTCGGTACGGTGCTGCGCTAACGTCCGGCCTTACGGTGGAAGATGTGCAAGCATGGCCCGATGTTCTCCAAGCGGTCACCGCCGAAGACGTACTTGCCGCCGCTGAACGTGTGCTGGATCGCGACCATTCCGTTACAGGCTGGATTGTTCCAAGCCGGGAGATTCTCCAATGATCCGATTTATTTTCGCAGCCTTTTTGATGCTTTCAGCCGCCAGCGCCCAAGCGCAAATGGAAATACAAGAAGTGACGTCCCCCGGTGGCATTGATGCATGGTTGGTGCAGGAGGACTCGATTCCGTTTGTGGCGCTTGAAATCATTATTGATGGCGGTGCTTCGTTGGACATGCCGGGCAAACGCGGCGCTACGAACTTGATGATGGCGCTTTTGGAAGAAGGATCAGGTGATTTAACAGCGCGTGAGTTCCAAGCAACGCTTGAGGGCATCGCGGCCTCATTCGGATTTAGCGCCTATGACGATTCGATCTCTATTTCTGCGACGTTCCTGACTGAAAACCGCGATGAAGCCGTCGCATTATTACGCGGAGCGTTGACCGACCCGAGCTTTGATGAAGACGCGGTTGAGCGCGTGCGTGCACAAGTGCAATCCATCCTGCGTTCGGACGCCCAAGACCCTGACAGCATTGCAAACGCGACGTTTGATGCGGCTGCGTTTGGGGATCATCCCTATGGTTCGTCGCTTGATGGCACGGCGGAAACCGTCGCGGCGCTGACCCAAGCGGACCTGTTTGAAGCGCACCGGAATGCGCTGGTGCAATCGCGTATATATGTGGGCGCAGCGGGTGATATTTCCGCAGAGGAGCTTGGCATGTTGATGGATGATTTGTTGGGCGACTTGCCAATGGAGGGGCCTGAGCTACCGTCGCGTGTGGAATTCAGCCTGACCGGTGGCATGACAGTCGTGCCCTTCGACACACCACAATCTGTCGCCTTGTTTGGGCATGCTGGGATTGAACGGGACGACGATGACTTTTTTTCCGCCTACTTGCTGAATGAAATTCTCGGTGGGCGCGGTGTCGAAAGCCGTCTTATGCATGAGGTGCGTGAAAAACGCGGACTGACCTATGGTATTTCAACCTACCTTGTCCCCAAGACCTCAAGCGAGATCTATCTGGGCACTGTGGCGTCGGCCAACGAAACGATGGCGGAAGTGGTCGATGTTGTGCGCGCTCAATGGGCGCTGATGGCGACTGAGGGCGTGAGCGCAGAGGAGCTGGAACAAGCTAAAACCTATCTGACGGGCGCCTATCCGTTGCGGTTTGATGGCAACGCCGAAATCGCGGGTATCCTTGCTTCGATGCAGTGGACCGATCTGACGCCAGAATACATTGTGAACCGCAATGATTTCGTAAACGCAGTTACGTTGGAAGATATCAACCGCGTCGCAGCCGAGTTGCTGGACCCTGAGGGTTTGCACTTCGTTGTCGTCGGCCAGCCTGATGGCTTGGAAAGCAGCGATTAACCATCAATAAGCCTGTCAGAATCGCTTAATGGCGTGCTAGTTATAGCGTTATGTCCGCACCCGACCCCAACATAGGCGATTCTCGGCCCGTCATCCGCCAGCTTGACGATGCAGCGATCAACCGTATCGCGGCGGGTGAAGTTGTGGAGCGCCCTGCGTCTGCGGTGAAAGAGCTTGTCGAAAACGCGCTTGATGCGAAGGCTACGCGGATTGAAATTTCCATCGCTGATGGTGGTAAAACGCTGATCCGCGTGACGGACAACGGGCTGGGCATGACGGCGAATGACCTGCCGCTTGCGCTGTCGCGTCATGCAACGTCCAAGATCGACGGGACCGACCTTCTCAACATTCATAGTTTCGGGTTTCGTGGAGAGGCCTTGCCGTCCCTTGGTGCGGTCGGCCGTTTGACGATCCGAAGCCGTACCGCTGACGGGGAAGGCGCAGAAGTAACCGTTGCGGGTGGTGAACATGGTGCAGTTCGCCCCGCCGCGCTTACGATTGGTACCGTCGTTGAGTTGCGCGACTTGTTTTATGCGACGCCCGCACGTTTGAAGTTTCTACGCACGGACCGTGCCGAGATGCAGGCGATTAATGATGTGATCAAACGTCTCGCGATGGCGGAGCCTTTCGTGACGTTTATTCTGACGGATGTGTCCCAAGGGAAGTCCCGTGTCACGTTTCGGGCGGATGCGGAAACCGGTGATTTGTTCGAAGGGTTGCATGCGCGTTTGCGCAGCGTTTTGGGTAAGGATTTTGCCGACAATGCCTTGCCGATTGATGTGGTGCGTGAGGATGTGCATTTGACGGGGTACGCTGCGCTGCCGACCTATTCGCGCGGTTCGGCAGTGCAACAATTCCTGTATGTAAACGGCCGTCCGGTGCGCGACAAAGTCCTGATCGGCGCCTTACGCGGGGCCTATATGGACACGCTTAGTCGTGACCGCCACCCAGCTGCATGCCTGTTCATCGACCTTGATCCAACCCGCGTTGATGTGAACGTGCATCCCGCGAAATCAGAAGTGCGGTTTCGCGATCCCGGTGTTGTGCGTGGCCTTATTGTGAGCGGTTTGCGTGCGGCGTTGGCCGCTGCTGGGCATCGCGCATCAACCACCGTCGCAAGCGCGACTTTGGGGGCAATGCAGCCGGAACAAACTGCTGGGCGCGTCTATCAAATGGATCGACCGACTGGTGGCAGTGGCCCCGCGTACCGCCCGCCGGAAGGCGCGATGGGTTTTGCGGAAATGGCACCTGATATGTCTGGGCGTGTTGATGTTGTAGAAGATGCGCCACGTGCAGAAGAACGCCCGCTAGGTGCCGCGCGCGCGCAGGTGCATGAGAACTACATCATTGCGCAAACCGAGAACGGGATCGTGATCGTTGACGGGCATGCCGCGCACGAACGTCTGGTTTACGAAAAGCTGAAAACCCAAATGGCGGAGAACGGTGTCGCGGCGCAGGCGCTTTTGATTCCCGAGATTATTGAAATGTCTGACGGGGATGCGGCGCAGTTATTGTCTGTGGCCGATGATTTGTCGCGTTTCGGGCTGACGATTGAACCATTTGGCGGTGGCGCAATTGCCGTGCGTGAAACGCCCGCGATTTTGGGCGAAGTGAACGCGGAAGCCATGCTGCGCGATATTCTGGATGAGTTGAGCGACCAAGGGTCAAGCACGCTGGTTCAAGAAAAGCTCGAAGCGATTCTAAGCCGTGTGGCCTGTCATGGGTCTATCCGCACGGGCCGTGTGATGCGCGGTGAGGAGATGAACGCCTTATTGCGCGAGATGGAAACAACGCCGCGATCTGGGCAATGCAACCATGGGCGGCCAACCTATGTTGAACTTAAACTAACTGATATTGAACGGCTCTTTGGGCGCACGTAGTGGATCAGCGTTAAATGCCTATTGAGACACTGCAGTATGGGCGGTACCGTATCTGCAACAGGGGAACATAATATGCGAACTCTTTTGGTGGCGATCTGCCCTTTGGCGCTTACAGCCTGCATGAACGTTGATTTGGCAACGACCCGCGCTGCGGCTGAAAACGTAAATCTTCTGGATGAAACGCGGCGTGTGGTTGATGTCGCCTACCGTGATCTTCCGTTTGATACTGGGCGGGTTTACGTCGTCGCAAATGAGCACGGCGATATGCACACATATTCGCTGACGCCATGTCAGGGTGATACGCATATCTGTGGCGGAACAGGGCGTGTTGGCCATGTTGAGCGGACGCCGGATTATTTTGTTGTGACGGGCGCGTATCGCGACCGCACGTTTTATTTGTCGCCCGGTGGCGATGGTTATCTGACTTGGCGAGGAGTAGATCGTGATCTTGCGTGGAATTAAACAAACGGCGCTAATGGCGTTGATGGGGACGATGTTGTCTGGCTGTCTGGCGGAATTGCCGGGTGGCGAAACGGGGCCATTTGCGCCCGGAAACACCCTGACGTTTTACTACCAATCGGTTTTAACTGACCCGCCTGATCAAGCGACGATCGTGTCTTGTGGTAATGATCTTTTTGCGAAATCTTGCATTCGCCTTTCCAATGGCGCGACATTTGAATTGCAGCCGACTGAGACTGGCGTTTCGTATGGAAACGAAGAATTGCAGATGGTTTTGCAATTGGATCCGGGGAATGTTCCGTCGGGCGTCGGCCAAGTGAATAACCTGACTTCAGGTGAAGCGACCGGTATGCGCTGGATTTCCCTGCCGTCCTAAGCTGTGACAACTTGCAGTATCGAAAGGCGCTTTCAGGTCTTCTGGAGCGCCTTTTGGTTTGTGTATAGGCGGCAAGGGCCGGCCTGTTACCACGTGTTCATGCTGGGGTTGCTTTGTTCTGGATCAACGTAAGCGGAACACGAACCTGCCTATGTTTATCCGGTAACAAGGAGGACCAAAGATGAAAATTAACACCGATAAGGTCGCCGAGGTCATTATCCTTGCACGCGACATGGCCCGAAATCGCGGCCAGTTTGACAGCTTTATTTCCGGCCTGCGGGACGAGGAGAAGGCCAGTCTCGTTGCGATCATGTGGATCGGGCGCGATAGTTTTGATGCGTCCGAATGGGACGAAGCATTTGAAACCGCAATAAGCGAAGCAACGACCCCAACACAGGATTACCTGCGGGGATCGCCACACCTTGCGGACCATCTTGAGAACGGACTTGATGCGTTGGGGATCTCGGCATCGTCCGAGGAAGACGAGCTTTATTAACTTTTGGCTAAAGGTGGCTGTGGAACGTGTCTTGCGCGCGTCCCCAAACACCTTTTTCGAGGTGATCCAGCACCAACAAATGCGGCAACAGCTGACGTGCAAAGTCGTCTGTGCTTTCTACGGGGAGTAACGACGGCAAGTTATCAATGGCCATAACGTCTAGCGGTGGATCCCTGTGGGTGCGCAGCGTTGGGGTGTCCCATGTGGTTGTCTGCCCGTAAACTTTAATCGGAGAGAACGCACTTTCAGGGTCGCAAGCGATGTCACCTATTACCGAAAGCTTGCGCTGCGCGTCACCGGCATCGGCTTGTACAAAGACCGGTGCGCCTTCGTGGGCGAGGATACAGTTGAGCAAGATGTCATGTTGTAGAATTTCTGGAAACGGTCCGCCGTGCGCGGTTTGGGCCATGTCCCAGCCTGTCGGCGTCATACCGACGGCCTTGCACAAATCAGTCGCTCCGCTACCAACACGGCCCAATGCGCCGATGATCAGCGCGGACGGTGCTTTGTCGATAGTGTTGCGCACTTGGCTTGCCATCGCTTCGGCGGACGCGAATGCATCCACTGCTTGCAGCGTTTCACCGCGTTGCTGATGGCCCCATGCCATAACGGAAAGCGCGGCACCTGCGTAGCCTGCCCAATACCCAAACGCGGCCACGCGGCGGCCCGTTTCATCCACGAGATATTCGAGATCAAGCAACGTGCCGCCACCTGATTTGAAACGGTCCAACAGCGCACGACCTGATGCTTGGCCCTTATAGGCATGACCGAACATGATGTGTCGGTGGCGCAAAGGTGTTCCGTCTTCGGGGAGTTCTTTCAACCCAAGAATGATCGCGTCACTTGGTGCGTCGACCCAAGACCCAGCAGGAACGATCTCACATCCAATTGCGCGGTACGCGTCCGTGGGGATGCAGCGTTCTGGCGCGTCTTCAACGACGACACGCCAGCCTTTTTCCACCATTTGCACGGCACCCTTGGGCACCATCGGCGCACGGGCCTCATTCTCGCGTGGTTCGCTTCGCATCCAGATCAGCATGGTGTTGCTCCTTAGATTAATGTGTCGCTCTGTAGTCCGCCTGAAGTTCTTCTAGGCGTTCAATGGCTTCGGCGCGTGTATTGCGAATGTTAGGACGAGCAGTTTTCGCCTCATATCGCATACGCTTGTCGGTTTCGGTTTCCGAACCTAGAGCGTAACGAACGGACCCCATCGAATAGGTGTCGTTAAACGCCTCGGAGCGCATCGAAAACTGAACCCAAGCAGGCGATTGAATGCGTGTGCCTTCATAGTTGAACACAACCCACCATTTCAGGCGCGTGGCACGAATGGCTTCTTCGGTCCAGTTGTGGACATCATTGACGTCTCGCGAGTGTTCAAAGCTCATTCCGCTGAAGTCGATCTCTAGAATGTTTGCATCGTGGTCAAAGTGCAGTCGACGAAGGAATTCAGCCTTGTGGAAATTCGGATGGTGCGCGGTATGGGTGCGCCGCTTGGACGGTAAGGATTTCAGATAGGTCATCGCTTCTTCGCGAGATCCGAACAAAGACGGATTTTCGCGATCCGTTCCTTTGTCACGCGCGATCTGTTTCAACGTCGCCTCGTCTGCGTCATAGCGCACGGTTTTCATTGAATGGGCTTCGTTCAAATCCTGCCCACGACGGGTAAAGGCAAACCAAGCGTCCCCATCAATGCGGTAGCCTTCGGTGTTCACCATCAAAAACCATTGCGCCTCGCCGGTTTCGTTAATGTGGTTTTCGATGCAATCGTAAAACGCGTTCACATCAGCGGTGGTATGAAAATAGAGCCCCTTAAATATGATCTCGATAACCTGCGGGCCTTCATGCGTGATGAAGCGGGATGAAAGAGCGTCGGCGGAAAAGTCGGCGGAAAAACTCATATTCGGAACCAATGGCTTGCGTGTTGGGCCGCGATGGCGAAACTGGGTGCAAAGGACGCCAAAATGCTTGGCGTGATTGTATTGTATCGCAAAACCAGACGCGACTGTAATGTGGCAGATTGGACATGAAAGACAATTTATGACGCCGCTTGGGAAAAGCTGACGGTTCCTAAAACTGTTGTGATTGCCCCCGCCATTTAAGCACTTTGCGCATGGCTGCGACCTTCGCGGTCCTTGCCGTTCAAGGGCGCACCAAAGACGCCGATATTGAATAGCAGCACATAAAACCCTTCATATGTGTTAGCTACTATTTGAAAGGACACTCCATGTTCCAGACTTCTATACGCCGCCTTTTGATGACGACAGTTCTTGTGTTACCGGTGTCCGCCGTGGCGCAAGACGTAGCGCTTATCCTTGGGAATGAACGCTACGAGCAGCTGGACCGCGTGAGCCGTGCAGATGACCTTTTGGGTGCGGTAAGCCGCCTTGAGGCATTGGGTTTTGAGGTTGCCAGCCGTGCGAACGGGCGGGCGGACGTCGTCAAAGACCTCGCTGCGGCGTTTCAAGTGCAAGCAGACGACGCGGATCGTTTGGTTGTCGCGTTGTCTGGGCATTTTGTGACCGATGGAACGCGCACTTGGTTGTTGACGGCCGAGGCGACAGAGCCGGACTTGTTTTCGGTGGATGATGTGGCTTTGTCTCTTGATAGTGTGCTGCGCATTCTCGCCGCACGTCCGGGTAAGGCGGTGTTGCTGATGGGGGCCGCCGAACCTGATGATCTTGATATGGACGATAGCGGTCTACGTGCTGGTGTGGGGGATATGGATATCCCGCAAGGTGTGACCGTTTTGCGTACAACGCCGTCCATCGCAGCATCCACTTTATCGGGGCTTCTGACAGAACCTGAGGCGACGATTGGCCTGCAACTGGCCGCAAACCCGTCAATGTTCACCAGCGGCTATCTGCCTGCGGACTGGATCTTGATGCCCAGTGAAGTCATCGTTGAAACGCCTGAGCCAACACCAAACGGGCCAAGCGAGGCGGACTTGAATGCCGAAGCAGCGCTATGGGATCGCACGACGGGTGAAGACAGTGTTCAAGCTTATCGCAACTATGTGGCGCAGTATCCGACGGGGCGGTTTGTGAATGACGCTGAAGCCCAGATCGAGGCGATTTTGGCGGAACCCAACCGTTCAGCACGGTTAAGCGAAGAGACATTGAACCTGAACCGCGCAGCGCGACGTGAAATTCAATCGAACCTCACGTTGTTGAACTATAACACGCGTGGCGTAGATGGTATTTTTGGTCCGGGGTCACGCGGGGCTATTCTGAACTGGCAGCAGTCCAACGGGTTCCCGCAGTCGTCCTATCTGACCCGCGACCAGATCAACCTTTTGGACGCGCAGGCATCACGTCGCCAAGCAGAAATCGAAGCTGAAGAAGCCCGCGTGCGTGCGCAAGCTGAAGCACGGGACCGCAGTTACTGGACCGAAACTGGTGGTGTTGGCGATGAGGCAGGATATCGTGCTTATCTCGCGCGTTTTCCTGAAGGTTTGTTTTCTGGTATCGCCAAAGCCCGACTAGGGGAAATCGAAGACCGCCGCAGAACAGCGGCAGAAGCGCAGGACCGCGCGGCCTGGTCCATCGCCGACAGCATCGACAGTGTCGCAGGGTATCAGGAATACCTCGCAGCGTATCCGCGCGGCGTGTTTGCGGACCAAGCCAATGCACGCATCGCCGAGATGAACGTGCCGCAGGTGTCTAATGCCCAAATCGCGCGGGCGCGGGTGGAGGAAGGCAATCTGCGTTTGTCTGGAATTCGTGCGCAATTGCTTGAGCTGCGTTTGCGCGACATGGGCCTTGATCCGGGCCGCTTAGATGGTGTGATTGATGATAATACACGTCGTGCCATCGCCGCGTACCAAGACTCGCAAGGGTTAACGCCAACGGGATATGTCGATCAGGCAACGGCTGTTGGTTTGATGACTGGGTCTGTTAGCATCACGGTTCCCGGTCGGTAGGCCAAAGAAAAACCCGCCCCAACAGGTGTTGGAGCGGGTCTTTGATTTCGGAAGGTCGAGCTTACGGACGTGCTGGAACGTAGCGTTCAAACAGCAAGCGGATGAAGCCCTGTGTTTGGCTGTCCAGCTGGCGTACCGCGACCAAGTAAGTTCCGGGCTGAACGCGCACTGTTAGAAGCGAATCCAATGAGCCGCCGGCATCGTCGTTGTATCCGACTTGGCGACCAAGATCATCGTACATCACCAGCACTGGGTCTCCGTTGCCTTGAGCGATTGCCTCAACCAAAATTAGGCCTCCCTCTGAGACATCAAACGTATACCATGTGGCGTTGCTACCTACGTTTACGTCTTCACGCAAACGCGTCTGCAACGCACCCAACGCTTTGACGGGGTGGCTACCATCCAGTGGCGGGCTTGCGTCGCCTCGGTCATAGAGGTTCATCAGGACTTCTTGTGCATCGTATTCTTTGGCGGTCACAGTGATTGGCACATTTTCGTTGCCATATAAATTCACCGCGATGCAATATTCGCCAGCTGGCAACGGTTCAGCCATATCAATGCGGCTGTTCAGGCCGTCAAAGTCGTCGTTTTCAGCCAGCCAGTTTCCTGATGGGTCAAAAAGGGTCAGGATCGGGTCGGCATCCGGGTTTTCAGCAGTAATCGACACCGGAGTTTGCCCGTCCAGTCGCAATGAATACACATTCTGAACTGACCAGTTATTTGCAATGGGTTCACCTAATGTAATCGGCTGTGCCACGCTGAGATCGCACTCGCCGGATACGCTATTGTCGTCTTGAATGGCGACACCAGCGGTCAGCGCTTCTTGATCCATGCGAGATGCACGGACGAAGCCCGTAATCGGAGAGCCGTCAAAGCTGCGCATTGAGGCACAATAAGTTCCGGCAGTAAGGAAAGTTTCTGCGCGGCTGGCCGCATCACCACCACTGTCATCATCCGAAGCCACGATCTCGCCCGCAGCATTGCGCACGTCCAGCACTGTGTCGCCGCCCCCGCGCCCTTGGGCTTCGATACGGTAGTCGCCAGGTTCTGACACCGTGAACAGGCCGACATATTCATTGCGCATCAAAACCAGCGCCATTTGTTCAATATATGTCGGGGATGAGGAGATGTCTGATGAAGCCTCATCGCCGCCAAGCCATTGGCCGTTCTCGCCAACACCACCACATAGGTTGGCGTCTTGCGCGAAGGCAGGCAAAGCTGTCAGCGCGAACAGGCTGGTTGCAAGTGCGGTTGAAATTGATCTGATCATATCGAATACCTCATTGCTAATACATTACCGTAGCGTAAGCGGCGAATCGACATGTGGCTAGGGGGCAGATTGGCACAAGTAGGAAAGGTCAGGGAAACCTGACCAAACACTTACAAAGCAGCCAGCATCGTTTCCGCGGCTTCCAAGGCACCCTCAATGAAGCCACCGAACTGGGGAGCAACTTCGGTGCCGCCAAATAAGAGCGTATGGCCCCAAAGAGAGGCCATCTCCGGTGGAAGCGCGTAATGAGGGTGAGTTGAAAGTGGCACCAAATCCGCTTCCGTCGAGGTGAATGGGTCAAACGCCCAGTCTTTGACGTGGAGTGCAACTGGAAACGCAGCATCCGGCCCGAACAAACGAACGAGTTGGGCGAGTAGGTGATGGCGCAAAAGTTTTTCATCTTGGCGATTTTGCGGTGGCACACCTATGAACCCAAATAGCGCAAACGGCCCACCCGTATTCGGGGATGCGTCATGGATTTCGACCATCGGGCCATGCCTGCTCATGGCGTCGCCGGATAAACCAGCCTCTCGCCAAAACGGTGAATCATAGATGGCGATGGCTTTCGCTTGGCCGGCCATCCAAGTGGGGATCGACTGCATCGCGCGGATCGTGTTTTCTGGCAGTGAGGGGGAGAATGATAAGCCCGCAGCAATCCGTGGAGGTAAGGCCAGCACGGCTTTGTCTGCAATAACACTGTCCCCATTTCCAAGCTGTGCAGTGATGCCCGCATCTGTGTTGGTAAGCTGTGTAACGGGAGCGCCGAGTTGCCGCTTGTGATGAGGTATGCGCGTAACCAATGCGTTGATTAGGGCGCCAAAGCTACCTTTCAGCCGCCAAGATCCCTCCATTGAAGAGAACCCCCTGCCTCTTTGAACCTGCCCTTGTTCGTCTTCAAATGTCAGGCTGCCGTCGGCATATTGGTCAAATTTCTCTAATCCCAATTCGTCGACCAACGCAGAAATGCGTGGTTGACCGGGCCAGAACCATGCGGGGCCCAAGTCGAAGGTTCCATCGCCTTGTGAGATTGTTTTCATGCGCCCGCCAAAGCGGTCACGTGCTTCAATCAACAGGTAATCGCGTTCCTGTTGTTCGAGCGCGTAGGCAAGGGCAAGGCCGGACAAGCCGCCACCGACTATTAGTGTTTTCATCAGACCGCCGGTGGTTTCGCGTGTGCCAAATGGCCTGTTTTAACCCAGACCCGTGCCCCTTGATCGCCTGCAACCGCCTTCAACGCATCCCCGTTCGGCAATCGCAACCACGCGCCTTTGCCCAAAGTTTCTCCGTTTTCGATGACAGATCCGTCGATCACGAGCATTTCAAGCCCGCCTTTCGCAGGGTTTTCCAATGATGCATCCGCATCCAACTGGCTGAATGTTACGATTTCAAAGGCATCGCTGTGCAATTGTGCGGTTGCGACGCCGTCAACAGGTGCGGCCAAATCAGCGGCCATATCTTTGCGAAATTGAGTGCGGTCATCCATGTCAAATTGCCAGAGCTTGACGAAAATAGTGCAGCCGTCTTTGGAGCCTGGTGTGTGGGATGATGTCGGCGGGTTGCGAACATAGGTTCCCTTGGGAAAGTCGCCATGTTCGTCCTGAAATACACCGTCCAACACGATGAATTCTTCACCGCCAGTGTGTGTATGTGCAGAAAATGTGCTGTTGGCGGCATACCGAACAATTGTGGTCGCGCGGGCGACTTCGCCGCCGACACGGTCCAGCATGCGACGATCTACACCCTTCATTGGGGAGGGTACCCATTCGATTTGTTCGGAATGAAGGGCAACCCGTTTAGAGAAATCTGTATTTAGGTCCATGAGGCGCCCTTCCTGATTTGTTAGAAACAAGGAAAACCACACAATTATGTAGGGCGCAAAACACGAAATCGCGAAATAAAAAGACCGCGGCCCGTTTCCGGTCGCGGTCTTAATAAAAGCTTTTGAAAACAGGTTGCCCTGTCGTCTTAACCCTGGCGTGCTTTGAAGCGACGCTGAGTCTTGTTGATCACGTAGACGCGGCCTTTACGACGCACAACGCGGCAATCGCGGTGGCGGTTTTTCAGCGACCGGAGGGAGTTGCGAACTTTCATTGTTCTATCCTTTGTCTCGCGGCGCTGCGAAAGGCGCCATTGTTTCGTTCGTGCGCTGCCCAATTAACGCGGGCCACGCGGCTAAAATTCATGGTGGACGATACTGGGATCGAACCAGTGACCCCTTCGATGTCAACGAAGTGCTCTACCGCTGAGCTAATCATCCATGCCTAACACACTTAACGCCCTATAAACGAATAGGACGCGCAAGCGCGCGTCGGTTGTCGCGGTCTATATAAAGAGTCGGGATAGGGATCAAGGGCTTTTGGCAATTGTGCAAAATGCGCTACAGTCGGTCGTGAAAGGGTCACGATGACAGACGTTGCGAGCAATCCATCCTACCTACTCCGCCGCCCAGAAACGCGTGCGACCTCTGTGGTTTTTGCATCACCGCATTCCGGGCGCAAGTATCCGGCCTCGTTTTTGCGCAGGATTGAGCTGAACGAGATTGAGATACGCTCTTCGGAGGATGCATTTGTAGATGATTTATTCGAAGCCGCTGTTGAACATGGGGCGCCATTACTTTTGGCGCAGTCGCCGCGGGCTTATTTGGATTTGAATCGTGGGCCAGATGAACTTGACCCAGCCGTGATTGATGGCGTGCGCCGTGTTGCACACAAC
>DQCL01000239.1:24509-36635 GCA_003533975.1 Octadecabacter sp.
GCAATTTATCGCGGGAAACTTACGTTGAAGGATGCGCACGAACGGATCAGCACTGTTTGGCGACCGTATCATGACACGTTGCAAGCCTTGATGGACGAAGCACATGCAAGGTTTGGCGAGGCGATTCTCATTGATTGTCATTCCATGCCCCATGAGGCGCTTGAGCACGTTGGCCCACCGGGTGCGACGCGCCCCGATATTGTTCTCGGGGACCGATTTGGTGGGTCCGCGGCGAGTTCAATTGTCGAACATGTCGAGGCGGCGTTTGCCTCTGCTGGATTTAAAGTTGCGCGCAATATGCCGTTTGCTGGGGCCTATATGTGCCAGCACTACGGGCGTCCGTCACGGCGCTATCATGCGGTTCAAATCGAAATTGACCGTTCACTCTATATGGATGAGGCAACGATCAAGCCGAATTCGAAGTTCAAAGCGTTTAAGGCTGTGCTGGATGGGGTGATTGCAGAGATCGCGGATATCGGCCGTGAGAACAATTTGCGGATCGCTGCGGAGTAACTAACGCAGCGCGCGGCCCTTCTTGATTGCATCTTTTCCGAATTTCTCACGGATTGCGTCCGTTGCGCGTTCGGCTTCAGCGCGTTTTCCAGCATTCGGGTCGAGTAAGTCCCCCTCACGGTCTGCGTCACCGGCGGGCACCAATTCGGAGATGCCGACGCCAAGCAGGCGGTAAGGGCCTTGGTCGCCCACTTGGTCAAATAATGCGCGTGCGGTGCGATAGATCGTGTCCGCGAGCTGTGTTGGTTGGTGCAGGCTTTGACGTTTGCTCAAGAGTTTGTGGTTGCCTCGTTTTAACTTCAGCGTCACCACGCGCCCTGCTTTATCTTTCGCTTTGGCGCGAGCGGATACTTTTTCGGCCATGCGCCATATGTGACCGTCGAGGATGTCAGGGTCGCTGGTGTCCACATTGAATGTGGTTTCGTTGCTTAACCCTTTAACAGGTGTGCTGGCGGAGATGGGCCGCGCATCTTCTCCGCGCGCGAGGGAATACAGACGTTCCCCCATGCTTCCAAATCGGTTGTGCAGGTCGCGCCGGTTCCAACGCAAAAGATCGTCAAAGGTGCGGATGCCCGCAGCATCAAGGCTTTGTTGGGCGACAGGGCCAATGCCCCAGATTAGTTTGACAGGCTTGGGGCGCAGGAATTCGGTGGTTTCTTTCGCACCGATCACCGAATAGCCGCGGGGTTTATCCAGATCAGACGCAACTTTGGCGAGGAATTTGTTGTGGCTTAACCCGATCGAGCCCGTGATACCGATTTCCTCAGCCATGCGCTTGGTCAGCTGCGCCAACATCACGGCGGGCGGTGCGCCGTGAAGTTTTTCCGTGCCGGTGAGGTCCATGAAGGCTTCGTCTAGGGAAAGTGGTTCTACGGTTGGGGTGAGTTCATCCATGAGCGCTCGTACTTGGCGCGAGACCTCAACATAACGTTCCATTCGCCCGCGCACGATGACCGCTTCGGGGCAAAGTTTGAGCGCTTGAAACATTGGCATGGCGGAGCGAACGCCTTTGATGCGGGCGATATAGCAGCAGGTAGATACGACCCCGCGATGCCCGCCGCCGATGATGACAGGTTTGCCCTCAAGCTCGGGGTTGTCGCGCTTTTCGACGGAGGCAAAAAACGCATCACAGTCCATATGCGCGATGGACAGATCAAACAGTTCATCATGGGCCGTCACACGCGGCGAACGACACACGGGGCACCGTGTGCCGGAATCAAAAGTATGAAGGCAGGCGCGACAAAGGGCTGGCATGGGATGTAAATACGCGGGACGGGGGAGATGTGGCAACCCGACCCTGCGGGGCGTAAGTATTTAAGAGCCAAAGAAACAGGGGCGCGCATGGGTAAGGATTTCCACGGAGCAAAGGCAGCGGTTTTCATTGGCGATAATTTGTTGATCTATCAGCGTGACCGGGGCGTGATTTGGTCGGGGTATTGGGATTTTCCGGGTGGCGGACGCGAAGGTGACGAGACACCGACGGAATGCATAAAGCGTGAGGTTCTTGAGGAGTTTGGACTAATTGTGCCGGACAGTTCGATCGTGTGGGGCAGGGGCGTGCCAGCGATGTTTGATCGAAATGCCGTGGCTTGGTTTTTCGTTATCCAGTTGCCGCAAGGGGCGCAACACGCAGTCCGGTTTGGGGTGGAAGGGCAACGGTGGGCACTTTCGCCATTAGATGATGTGATGAATATGCCAAACCTGATCCCTGCCTTGTTAGATCGGCTGACGCTCTGGTTGCGCGCTATGAGTAGTGACCGTATCTAGATTGTGAGAGAATTGCGCTTGCTTGCGCTCTTTCAGATGTGTCGCAGAGTAAGAATAAAAATTGAGGAACGATTAAATGGACATTGAGAACATCATCACCAACTTGATTGGCGGGAATATCGTCCTGATCTTGTTGGCTGCTTTTATTATCATTTGTATTCTGGTTGGTGTGCGGATCGTTCCGCAGTCCGAAAAGTACGTTGTGGAGCGCTTTGGTCGTTTGCGCGCGGTGCTTGGGCCAGGCATCAACTTTATCATTCCCTTCCTTGACCGCGTTGCGCACAAGATTTCGATCCTTGAGCGCCAGCTGCCTGTTATGGGCCAAGATGCGATCACATCGGACAACGTGTTGGTTCAGGTCGAAACATCCGTGTTTTACCGTATCACCGAGCCTGAAAAGACAGTGTATCGTATTCGCGACGTAGACGGCGCGATTTCAACGACTGTTGCGGGTATTGTGCGCTCTGAGATCGGCAAGATGGAATTGGACCAAGTGCAGGCAAACCGCACCGGTTTGATCCTCGCGATCCAAGACCAGCTTGCGGCGCAGGTTGATGATTGGGGTATCGAAGTTACACGCGCTGAAATCCTTGACGTGAACTTGGATGCTGCGACACGCGCCGCGATGCTTCAGCAGTTGAATGCGGAACGTGCGCGTCGTGCGCAGGTCACCGAGGCTGAAGGTAAGAAGCGTTCTGTTGAACTTCAGGCGGATGCGGAACTTTATGCTGCCGAACAGGCCGCGAAAGCGCGTCGTGTATCTGCGGATGCGGAAGCCTATGCGACCCAAGTGGTTGCGGTGGCGATTGCCGAGAACGGTTTGGAAGCGGCGCAGTACCAAGTTGCTTTGAAGCAGGTTGAAGCCGTCAATGCCATGAGCTCGTCTGCGGGTAGCAACACAGTTGTCTTGCCCGCAAACCTGATCGAGAGTTTTGGCGACGCGTTCAAAATGTTGAAAGGCCGTTAATCATGCCTTTGTTCAATGAATGGTGGGTTTGGATGGTTGCGGCACTCGTGCTGGCGATCCTTGAAGTCATTATACCGGGTTGGATATTCTTTGGTTTTGCCGTGGGCGCGTTTTTCCTTGGCTCGATGATTTGGCTCGGGATCGGCACGGGTTTGTCGCTGGCTTGGTCGCTCGTGATCTTTGCGGTGCTGTCACTGATTGCATATGTTCTTATGCGTCAAATCTTTGGGATTCGTCGGGGTCAGGTGAAAATCTGGGACCGTGATATCAACGACTGATAAAAAAAGGCCCCGCTCAAGGGCGGGGCCAGTTTGATCTGATCACGAGGCAGGTTCAGTCCGCGGGACAAGTCGGACAGAGGCTGTGACAGATATCTCTAAAAACCTAACGGGAGCGCTGGCGCACTGCATGGCTGAGTAAGGCTCGTTTGACCTGCGATGGATCGAGCGAGGCAGGCCCATCAACGCGGCAATCAAAATTCAGCGGCCCTTCACGGGTGGGTAGTATGACAGCGGCTTTGAAGCTGCGGCCAGTATAGCGAATGTTGCTCAGTTCTATCATTTCAGTTCCCCCTAGATGCTGGGTGTGGTGGCTGTTCCTATTGCCTGCACTATATCTGGGGTCAGTTTGACGAGATTTAAGAGGGAGGAAACTCACGTTTCCTGCAGACGTGTGAAACGACGGCATAATTGTCGGCAAAACTTTGCCGTTACCCTTATTTTTAAGCGCTTGGCGCGTTAGTTAGGATGAGCGGAGTTCTGCCAGAACCGCTTCGGCGGCGGCTCTTGGGTTCGGGTTTTGCCAAATTGGACGGCCGACAACCACGTGATCTGCGCCATTTTCGATGGCTTGTGCAGGTGTTGTAACCCGCTTTTGGTCGCCAAGATCGGCACCCGCTGGACGCACGCCGGGGGTTACGATCAGCTTTCCGGCCGCTTCAGGCAGGGCGCGGATAAGGGCTGCTTCTTGTGGTGACGCGATAACACCATCAGCCCCATTGGACAGCGCAAGGCCTGCACGTTCTTGTACAAGGTCAGTGATGTCGCCTGACTTGATGCAAGACGCATCCAGATCAGCACGATCCAAAGACGTTAGGATCGTCACGGCAAGGATTTTCATATCCGATCCGCCTTTGCCTTCTGCCGCCGCGCGCACCACGTGGGGATCACCATGTACTGTAAGGAAATCGTGGTTGAACTGGGACAACCCGCGAACAGCTGCTTCGACTGTTGCGCCGATATCAAACAGTTTCATATCGAGGAAAATACGTTTTCCGTGTTCATCCGACAGCTCATTCGCGAGGGCGAGACCGCCACCGGTCAACATGCCGAGCCCGATCTTATAGAATGAAACCGCATCGCCAAGCTTCTCGGCAAGCGCCAGTCCAGCTAGCGCGTCAGGTACATCCAAAGCAACGATCAGGCGGTCATCGGCAGTCATGGCAATCTCCATCATTTTGGCCGTTCTATGCGCCTCAGCAGTATTCATCAACCAGCCTTGAAGGGGATGGTCCGGCACCCCATATATCAGACAAGGCCCCACCAAGCCTGTGCCGCATAGCGGGCAGCAAATTAATCGGGGCGCTTTATAAAGGAGAGACCTTATGAACCTTGAAAAGTTCACTGAGCGGTCACGCGGTTTTATTCAGGCCGCCCAAACGATCGCAATGCGTGAAAGCCATCAGCGGCTTTCCCCTGAACACTTACTCAAAGCCCTGCTTGATGACGACCAAGGCCTTGCTGCGAATCTGATTAATGCTTCGGGCGGTGATGCCGCGCGGGTTTTGCAGAATGTTGATATCGCACTTGGCAAACTGCCAACCGTCACAGGGGATGCCGCGCAAACTTATATGGATGGCTCGACCGGCAAGGTGCTGGCCGAGGCTGAGAAGCTTGCCAAGAAAGCAGGCGACAGCTTTGTGCCTGTTGAACGTGTGCTGATGGCGCTGGCGTTGGTGAAGTCCAAAGCCAAGGACGCGCTGGACGCGGGCAATGTCACGGCGCAGGGTTTGAACTCTGCGATCAATGACATTCGCAAGGGGCGCACTGCCGACAGTGCTTCTGCCGAAGAGGGTTATGACGCGCTGAAGAAATATGCGCTCGACCTGACGGCACGGGCACGTGAAGGCAAAATTGATCCGATCATTGGCCGTGACGAAGAAATCCGTCGCTCTATGCAGGTGCTGTCGCGCCGCACGAAAAACAACCCTGTTCTCATTGGTGAACCGGGTGTTGGTAAAACGGCGATTGCCGAAGGCCTTGCTTTGCGCATTGTCGACGGTGATGTGCCTGAAAGCCTACGCAATAAATCGCTTTTGTCGCTCGACATGGGCGCGTTGATTGCGGGTGCGAAATATCGCGGTGAATTTGAAGAGCGTCTTAAGGCTGTTCTAGCCGAAGTGACCGAAGCAGCCGGTGAGATCATCATTTTCATCGACGAAATGCACACGCTTGTCGGCGCTGGTAAAGGCGACGGCGCCATGGATGCTGCCAACCTGATCAAGCCTGCACTTGCACGGGGTGAGCTGCACTGTATCGGCGCGACCACGTTGGATGAATATCGCAAGTACGTTGAGAAAGACGCAGCACTTGCACGTCGTTTCCAGCCGATTGTGGTTCAGGAGCCGACTGTAGAAGACACCATTTCGATCCTGCGCGGTATTAAGGAAAAGTATGAGCTCCACCACGGTGTTCGCATATCCGATAGCGCGTTGGTGAGTGCGGCAACGCTGAGCCACCGCTATATCACGGATCGCTTCTTACCCGATAAAGCCATTGACCTTGTTGATGAAGCTGCGTCGCGTTTGCGTATGGAGGTCGACAGTAAACCTGAAGAGCTTGACCAGTTGGACCGTCAGATCATGCAGCTGCAGATCGAGGCCGAAGCACTGCGCCTTGAGGACGATGCGGCGTCTAAGGACCGTCTGGAAAAGCTCGAGGGGGAACTTTCGAACCTGCAAGAGCAGTCTGCGTCCATGACGGCAAAATGGCAGGCAGAACGGGACGAGCTGGAAGGCGCGCGTGGGCTTAAGGAACAGTTGGATCGTGCACGTGCGGAACTTGATATCGCCAAACGTGAAGGCAACCTCGCCAAAGCGGGTGAGCTTTCTTATGGCGTGATTCCTGAGCTTGAAAAGCAGCTGAACGATGCCGAAGACAGCGACCTTATGGTCGAAGAAGCCGTGCGCCCTGAGCAGATCGCAAGCGTAGTCGAGCGTTGGACAGGTGTTCCTGTCGCGAAGATGCTGGAAGGCGAGCGCGAGAAGCTGCTGCGCATGGAAGATGGGTTGCACAAACGTGTCATCGGCCAGAATTCTGCGGTGAAAGCTGTGGCCAATGCGGTGCGCCGTGCACGTGCTGGGCTGAATGATGAGGGGCGGCCGCTTGGGTCGTTCTTGTTCCTCGGGCCAACGGGTGTCGGTAAAACCGAGCTCACCAAAGCGGTCGCCGAATTCCTGTTCGACGATGACAACGCAATGGTGCGGATCGATATGTCGGAGTTCATGGAAAAGCACGCGGTTGCGCGCTTGATCGGTGCCCCTCCGGGATATGTTGGTTATGATGAAGGCGGTGTTTTGACCGAAGCTGTGCGGCGTCGCCCGTATCAGGTTATCCTGTTTGACGAAGTCGAAAAGGCGCACCCTGATGTGTTCAACGTGCTGCTGCAGGTTCTGGATGATGGTGTGCTGACGGATGGCCAAGGCCGAACAGTGGATTTCAAGCAAACGCTTATTATCCTTACATCGAACCTCGGGTCGCAGGCGCTTAGTCAGCTTCCAGAAGGGTCCGATGCCAGTGACGCAAAACGTGATGTGATGGATGCGGTTCGGGCGCACTTCCGCCCTGAATTCCTCAACCGTCTGGACGAAACGGTTATCTTTGACCGCCTCGCACGCGATGACATGGACGGTATTGTTACCATCCAGATGTCACGGCTCCTTAAGCGTCTTGCCTCACGCAAGATCAACTTGGCGCTTAATGACGAAGCGCGAAAGTGGCTTGCTGATGAAGGCTATGATCCAGTGTTCGGTGCGCGCCCACTAAAGCGTGTGATCCAGCGTACGCTGCAAGATCCGCTGGCGGAAATGTTGCTCGCTGGGGATGTCAAAGATGGTGACACCGTGCCGGTTTCGGCAGGGCCGGACGGTTTGCTGGTCGGGGATCGTATAAGCGAATCCAAGCGGCCCAAACCAGATGAAGCCGTCGCTCACTAAAAACTAACCAAAGATCAGGTCCATCTGCTATGCTTATTGAATGGACCTGATCACACTTGTTTTTTATGCAGTCGTTTGCGGTTGCCTTAGTGCCGTTGCGCCGAAGTTCCCGGGTATGACTGTGCGGCTCGGTGTTGGAGTAGGGGTCGATGTGATCACGATACGCTGTCACTTGCTTGACCGCTAAGGCTTCAGTCTATTGTGTGAAAATTCAGTTTCATAACAGACAGGCGGCGTTCCATGTTTTCCAGCTTTTCCATGTCCGTGTTCGAAGGTCTCGCGGTTGCATTGATCCTCGCCATTGGCCTTTTCGTTGCTGTGGTCGTGGGCCTGTTCATCATTGACCGAACCCAAACCCAAGACGCGATCCGGCGGAATTATCCGGTTGTCGGGCGCTTCCGTACTATGTTTTCCGCCTTGGGCGAGTTTTTCAGACAGTATTTCTTTGCGATGGACCGTGAAGAGCTGCCTTTCAATCGCGCCCAACGGGATTGGGTGAAGCACGCGGCTGGCGATGGCAGTAGCACCGTTGCATTTGGGTCAACGCGAAACCTTTCAATCCCGGGCACGCCGATCTTTACCAACGCCGCCTTTCCGCCGCTCGACAATCAGTTTGCCAGCACGGAACCGCTTGTGATTGGGGAAACGGCGCGTGAGCCGCATTCGGCGAAATCGATTTTCAACTTGTCGGGCATGTCCTATGGCGCGATCTCAAAACCGGCGGTGCAAGCGCTCTCCAAAGGTTGCGCGGCAGCGGGTATCTGGATGAATACGGGCGAAGGCGGGTTGTCACCGTATCATTTGGAAGGGGACTGCGACATCGTCTTTCAGATGGGCACGGCCAAATATGGCGTGCGCGATGACGATGGCAAGCTTGATGATGCGAAACTGCGCAAAGTCGCGGAAACGCCGCAAGTTAAGATGATTGAAATCAAGCTCGCGCAGGGTGCCAAGCCTGGGAAGGGCGGTATCCTTCCCGCGGCGAAAATAAGCGCTGAAATCGCCAAGATCCGCGGCCTGCCAAAAGGTAAAGACGGCATAAGCCCCAATCGACATGCCGAGGTTGATGATTGGAACGACTTGCTCGATTTCATTACCCATGTACGCGAGGTCACAGGACTGCCGACGGGGATCAAAACTGTTATGGGCTCAGAAGCGGCCTTTGCCGAATTTTTCGACACTATAATAGAGAGAGGCGCCGAGACCGCGCCTGATTTTATCACGTTGGATGGTGGCGAAGGTGGGACCGGCGCCGCGCCGATGCCGTTGATCGATTTGGTCGGCGTTTCTATCCGCGAGGCGCTGCCGCTGGTGAGCGCGATGCGGAATGAACGCGGACTGAAAGACCGAATTCGTATCGTCGCATCCGGCAAGTTGGTTAACCCGGGCGACATCGCGTGGGCGCTTTGTGCGGGTGCTGATTTTGTCACCTCTGCACGCGGGTTCATGTTCTCGCTTGGCTGCATCCAAGCACTTAAGTGTAACAAGAACACCTGCCCAACGGGGATCACCACGCACGACCCTCGATTTCAAAAGGGCCTCGTACCGGAAGAAAAATGGGAGAAAGTTGCAGCCTACGCCAAGGGCATCAACAAGGAAGTCGAAACGATCGCCCACTCGGTTGGGGTCGCCGAGCCGCGCCTGATGCGCCGCAACCATGTCCGTATTGTCCAACCTCAAGGCAACAGNNGGACGGGGGACTAGCCCCCCCTTTGACTTTTATAATCTGTGCAAACATTACAATTCCCCGCGCAGTTGTGACCTAGCGTTTAGTGACCTGTGAACTCCCCTCTATATATAGGGGGGAGAAATTGAACCGGAGCACGACATGGCCTTTCGCTGGAAAAACACCCTTACGCATGCAGATGTCACCCCTGAACCACTTTGGCTAAACCGACGCGCAGTTCTTGCTGGTATGGTTGGCGCGGGTGCGCTTGGCGGGTCTGTTGCAGCGCAAGAGTCGCTTGAGCCGAACACGTGGGACGAAATCACGAGTTACAATAATTTCTACGAATTCGGCACCGGCAAGTCTGACCCTTCCGACAATGCGGGTGATATGGTCACGGACGGTTGGGAAATTACGATTGATGGACTGGTCGACAATCCGGGCACCTTTTCTTTAGCCGATTTGACCGCAGACATGACAATAGAAGAACGTCTGTATCGGTTTCGTTGCGTGGAAGCGTGGTCGATGGTTATCCCATGGAACGGATTCGAGCTGGCGGATTTGCTCAACAAGGTAGGCGTGCAGTCCGCTGCCACACACGTCGCGTTCGAAACTGCAGTGTTGCCAGATGTTATGCCAGGTGTGCAGCGCCGCGTTATTGAGTTCCCGTATGTGGAAGGCCTGCGTCTAGATGAGGCGATGCACCCGCTCACTATTATGGCGACGGGCATTTATGACCGCCCGCTCGCGAACCAATCTGGTGCGCCGATCAGATTGGTCGTGCCGTGGAAGTACGGTTTCAAGTCTATCAAATCCATTGTGCGTATCACCCTTACAGATGAGCAGCCGGCGACGACGTGGAGCAAGATCAATGCGCGCGAATATGGCTTCTATAGTAATGTGAACCCTGACGTGGATCATCCACGGTGGTCCCAAGCGTCTGAACGCATGATCGGAGGCGGCCTCTTTTCGGCGCGCAAAGATACGCTGATGTTTAACGGATACGATGAAGTCGCAAGCCTATATGATGGTATGGATTTGAAGGCGAACTATTGACGCCCAAGCGGGTAGGGCATCCTGACTGGTTACTGAGGGCGATTTTCTGTGAATTAGGTTCAAGAAGTATCGCCCAATTCCCGCGCTGGTCTGCAGATGGGGAACGGGCTGTCCTATTTCGCGTCATTTACACAGGTGTGGTGAACAACGAAGAACTGGTTGCCTGTCGCGCTGTGCAATGACGCTTTTGGGAATGCCGATCCTTGAAACAAACCCTCAACTCCGCGTGGTATCAGTGACACGACCCTATCTTTTGCGCGAAAGCATCGCGATGAAGAGGGCACCGCCGCAATAGAAAGCTGACCGATGAATGCCCTTGTTCACACCATCAACTCGTTTGCCCGTAAAGTGCCAACTTGGGCGATCTACATTCTTCTTACTTTGCCAGCCGCATTTCTGGTTTTCCAACTGGTCTCGGGTGGACTGGGTGTGGATCCGGCGAAACGGTTTGAGCACGAAACGGGAGAGCTGTCGCTCAAGCTTATTATCCTAGGCCTCGCAATTACACCGCTGCGCAAATACCTTAAACTGAACGTGCTGAAATTCCGTCGTGCAGTTGGTGTTATGTCTTTCGTCTACGTCGCGGTACATCTGTGCGCGTGGGTGCTGATTGATATGAATTTGCGCTGGGCGCAAATGTACGGGGACATCTGGAAGCGCCCCTATATTACTATCGGCATGGTCGCGTTTGTTTTGATGGTGCCGCTGGCAGTCACATCCAACAACGTGTCTTTACGCAAAATGGGCGCGTCGGCGTGGCGCAAATTGCACAAGCTGGTTTACCCAATCGCAGTGCTCGGTGGCGTACACTATATAATGGTGCAAAAAGTCTGGGAGACAGAGCCGATGGTCTACCTTGCTGTCATCCTTGCCTTGCTCGCGACACGGATCAAATGGGCATCCAGGGGTCGCACCGCTCCCAGTGTTTAAATCAGTACAGTGAACGGGTTTGGTATGATTTCGATCGCAAATCCGCGCGGCGTCAGAAGCATCGAAAATGCACACTATATATACAGTCAAAAAACTGACCCTATTCAGGGCACAAACGTGAGGGTCGGATCACCTGGTAAGTAAGCCTTCGCTAAGTTCCGTTTCATGCCACAAAAAGCGACACTTCTTATCATGACGCTATTTTCACGGCAGCCAATGGCGTTTGGCGCGTGGTTCGCAATGATCCCCTATATTAAGGACGTGCTTGGGGTGTCGAAGGGCCAGTTGGCGGCAGCACTTCTTAGCTTAGGTGCATCCATTGGATTTCCGCGGGGCGTTTCTACGACAGAATCTTTGGATGATTCCCACGAAGTACAGAACATTGCGACGATGGCGATGAGTGCATTTCCACTCGGACGACCACTTATTGGCCTCGTATCGGAAGTATTTTCGCTGCGAGTCGCTTTTATGGGCCTGTTTCCGGGTCTGTGCCTCCCATTTTGGCGGTCTCGGGTCTTTCTAAATCGGTGAATCACCCCCGATTCACCGGAATCATCACCCGACTCGCGATTTATTTTGGAAAATTTGCCCGACTCGCCCCCGATTCACCGGCGACTCACAGCGATTCACCGCAATGCCACGACTGAATCGCGATGAATCGGACCCGAGTCTGCGGCTGACTTGGGGGTACACCTGTGGATAACCCAAAATGTAGTGTTGGCGCCCGCACCCTGAAGGTAACAAAATTACGAATGACCCAGGGTCGCGCGCACTTATCGGCAATCAAGCCCCTGAAAACACTCGAAAATCGAGTAATTTCACAAAAAGTGCATTTTCCCAAAAAAAGGGGTTGCGGGTATCAGCCACTAACCTTAGAACCCCCCTTACCGGACGAGCAGAGACGCTCCAACGGGACGCGGAACGGACCAGACGGAAGCGGAGACGCAGACAGACGGGAAGGAAAGCGGAGACTAAAATTTGAGGTATTTGAGGCGGGGCGCGCCAAACAAGTTA